>JBBRVL010000061.1:0-13586 GCA_038246925.1 Chloroflexia bacterium | reverse complement strand
CCTGGCTCAAATCGGCCAGAGTGGGCTGCTCCCCATTAGGCTCGTCGCTCCCCTACACTGGAAGCCTCACCATTCTTCTTACCCCCGTTTGGGAATTATGAATTATGAGTTATGAGTTTTGAATTATGAGTTGATGTTCGTTCTCTAATTCAAAACTCATAACTCATAATTCTGTTGGTACTGCTTTTAGACTCTTTCCAGATACTTTCCCGTCCTGGTGTCAACCTTGATACTATCACCTTCGTTGACGAACAGAGGCACATTCACGGTGATACCTGTCTCCAGGGTCGCGGGCTTGGAAGCGCCGGTCGCAGTGTCGCCTCTCACGCCGGGATCGCTCCGCACGATCTTGAGCACCACGGCTGCGGGCAGATCGACTTCCATAACCTCTTCCTGGTGCATGATGAGGTCTACCAGGTCGTTCTCGCGGATGTAATTGACCGCGCTACCGAGACTCTCCTTACTCATGCTGTATTGCTCGTAGTTCTCCGGGTCCATGAAGTTATACTGGTCGCCATCCGCATACACAAACTGCAAGGGGCGGCGCTCCATTCGCACGTCGTCAAATTTGGCCCCCGCCTGGAACGTGCGCTCGATGTTCGAGCCTGTACGCAAGTTCTTCAACTGCAAGCGCACCTGCGCGCTGCCGCGTCCCTGCTTATTGTGCTGCCAGTCCATCACTTTGTACAACTGGTCTTCCAGGTTAATGGTCAGACCTTTTCTCAACTCGCTTGTGGTTACCGTCATCTACATATTCCCTCGTCAGCTATCAACTTTCCTTCGTTGTAATCCAAAAATGGGGCGCCCTCTGGGCCACCAAAATCCAAAATCCCTCAGTCTATGTGCCCTTGCATATCGGCCTTTGTTAGCACCTCTACACCGTCTGCGCGGAAAAGCACCAGGTCTTCAATCCTTACTCCACCCCACCCTTCGATGTAAATGCCCGGCTCGACACTCGTGATCGCGTTCTCAGGGATGGGGTCCTCGGCTATCTTGCTGAGGCTTGGGCTTTCATGGACCTGTAGACCTATCCCGTGGCCCAGGCTGTGGCTGAACTTCTCACCGTAGCCCGCCTTCTCGATCACATCGCGTGAATACTTGTCGCCCTCGATACCTGTCACGCCTGCCTTGAGCCTGCGCTCGGCTTCGAGGTTAGCCTCAAGCACGATATTGTAGATTTCCTTGAACTTATCGTCCGGCTCGCCCAGGCAGATAGTGCGCGTCATATCTGAATTATAGCCGTCCAACTGCGCGCCCATGTCGATAACAATCGGCTCGCCTTCTCTCACAGGACGGTCGCCGGGCACAGCATGCGCCATAGCGCCGTTCGGGCCTGCCGCCACTATTGTGCCGAACGCCCGCTCGTCCGCGCCCAGGTCCTGCATAGTCCTCTCAATATCGAGGGCTATCTGCTTCTCGGTCATGCCCGGCTCGATGCGGCGGCTCACGATGTTGAACGCCTTATCGGAGATGGCGATGGCGCGCCTCATCACACGAATCTCATCCTCGTCCTTCACGGCGCGTATAGGCTCGACCAGCTTCTCCAACGCCACCAGCTCAGTGCCCGTCAGCGCCTGCCCAAGCTCATGCCACCACATGTGGATCAGGTGGGCAGTCTCAAAGCCGAGCCGCTTGCAGTTGCGCGACGAAATCTGCTTCGCAAGCGCGGGCGGCACTTTCCCGGAGCGCACCACAACCTTGATGTCTAACGCGGGGGACAGTTCGCGAGCCGCCTGTATATCATAGCGGCCATCGGTAATCAGGCAGATATCGCGCGGGCTAATAAGCAAGAATCCGGCAGTATCAAGAGGGGGAGCGTCGTGTCCCGTGAAGCCGGAGAGGTAACGGCGGTTATCGGGGTGGGACACCAACATACTGTCTATGCCCTTCTCTTCCATAGCGGCCCGCACCTGCTCGATACGCCGCAACAGCGTGTCCGGCTTGCTCAAATAAGCAGACTCCGCGCCTGCGCCCTCAATCTCAGCGGGGTTCGCAACCATTACCATAGCAGCCATGCTCCTTTCATTTGGATAAGCCAATATCCGCGCTCAAAGAGCGATTATAACATAAGGGGCAGTAAATAGGAAAGACGAAAGCCAGACTATATGCCATGCCTGAAGTGTGAAACGTGAAACGTGAGTACGAAAGACGATAATCACGTTTCACCCTTCACGTTTCACTCATTACTCATCCTGATAATCATCCTCGTCCTCTGCACGAGTCAGGCGGGCGCGCTCTTCATATTTAGCTCTGATTGCCTCAAGCTCTCCCTCATCTAGCTCTTCGAGGTCGAGGAGACGGTTGTTCGCTTTCTCTGAGATGTATATCAGTTCATCCAGCTTCACCTGGAGCGCGCCGGTATCGCGGTTCTGAGTATTCTGGATGAGGAACACCATCAGGAAAGTTACGACGGTAGTCCCCGTGTTGATGACAAGCTGCCACGTATCTGAGAAGTTGAACAGGGGTCCAGTCACCGCCCACACGATAATTACCGTCATGGCTACCAGAAAAGCCGCGGGCCTACCCGTCCAATGCGAAGCAAGCTTGGCAAATTTCGTGAATATATGCCCCATAACTACTCTCCATCAATAGCGAACTACGGGCCGCAGAGTGATACACGTGGTATCGAACAGGCCTGTGGAAGAGAGTATATGCCTGCAACTAGCTGAAACGCGTTTTTTGCACTTCCTGTTCAAAGGCGCGGATTCAAACCTGATAGATCTACGACGTGTGTGCTAGCGGTTCCGCTCGCCCCTTACAAAGAGGAACGTCCCTACCACCATAAACAACAGAAAGGCGCCACCCATGATCGCCAAGTTATAGACAGGGCTGGCCAGCACCACCTTCGAATATTCGGGTCTACCTATGTAAAAGATACTCCGGGCCATGTCGATGGCGTATCGCATTGGCATGATACGGGACAGAATGTCGAGGTACCAGGGCAAAATCTGAATTGGCGTGAAAGCGCCCGACAGGAAAAACTGCGGCAACATGATGAACGGAAACACCTGGTTTGCCGAGCGCTGGCTCTTGAGATTCGCCATAATCAACAGCCCGAATGCCCCGCCGAACAGGCATACTAACAACGCCACCGGTACCAACCAAAGCAGCTGCGCCACCGAAAGCGGCACCCCGATGACGAATGCGAACACAATTATGGCGATCCCCTGCGGCAGCGCTACCAGCGACTCGCCCAGTATCTTCCCGAACACTATCGAATAGCGTGAGATCGGTGAGACGAATATCTCCTGGCTGAAGTCGCTCTCCCGGTCCTCGATGAGCGAGATTACCCCCGTCGCTGTCGATTGAAACAGGGTCTGCGCGAAGATACCCGTGAATATGAAGACCAGCAGGTTGTAGCCGACCGCGTCGCTGAGGCCCGATTGAAAGGCTCCCCCCAGGATGCCGATGAAAATAAGCGGGAAGATCAGGGTTGAGACTATACGAACCGGGTCGCGCAGCAGCTTCATCAGGTCCCGGTATGCTATCGTGAAGATGGCGTTGAAATCTCTCATACCTGGGCTTCCTGCTCTTGCTCTTCCACCGACCCGCCCAATATCTCCAGGTATGCGTCCTCAAGAGTCGGCATGTGCGTTTGAACAACGGTCAGCGGTGTTTCGATCTGCTTGAGCAGCGAATGTACGCTCTTACCATCCAGCCCTACCTTGAACATGGGCGTCTCGCTGAACTGTAACCCCAAAAGTCTCAACTCAGCCCTGAGCTGGCCTCTATCAGCGGCGTCAACGAGCACATATTCTTCTACAAGGTGGGCCTTGACCTGATCCGGCGTGCCGTATGACACAATCTTGCCTTTGTTGATGATGCATATTGTGTCTGCTTGCTCTGCTTCTTCCAGGTAGTGTGTCGTAAGGAAGATAGTCGTGCCGCTCTCCTCGCGCACCTTCGCCAGGTACTCCCAGAGGTTGCGGCGGCTGGCGACATCGATGCCGGTGGTCGGCTCATCGAGAAACAGCACCTTCGGACGGTGTATCAGGCTGCGGATTATCTCGAGCTTGCGCTTCATTCCGCCCGAATAGGTCTTGACCGGCTTGAATATCTCCCTGTCTATCCCAAGCACAGCGCAGAGTTCGCGCACCTGCGTCTTATATTGTCCCGGCATCAACAAGAATGAGGGGCGGAAAGGGTAGAGGCCGTACAAAATGGCATGAAAGCGCACGTTCTCCTCGCCGGTCAAGTTCATATCGAGGCTTGGCTTCTGAAAGATGATGCCGACATTCTGCCTCACCTGGCTGCTCTCTCTCACTACGTCGTGCCCTGCTATCGTGACGCTGCCGGAGGTTGGAGCAAGGGTCGTGGTGAGTATAGATATGGTGGTGGTCTTGCCTGCGCCGTTAGGCCCAAGCAACGTAAAAAACTCTCCTGGTGCGACCTCGAACGAGACACCGTCAACGGCGTTCGTATCGGCCTTTTTATAGCGCTTTGTCAGCCCTTCCACACTGATAATCGAAGGGGAAGCAGAACGCGTTATCAGCATGGGCATGGCGGATGAAGATTTGGCTGGAAGGATGTCTATTGTAGTTGTGTAGTCCAAAATGTCACTTCCTCTAAGAGTAGAAGTCATATACTTTCTGTGATTGGCTGCTTTAGATACGGAATTGTTGCACGATATGGTTCAGAACTCAATTGTGAGAAATGGCGTAGGGGCATGAGCGTAGCGGGGGGATTGTGTTCGCCCGTGCCCATCGGCTAACCAACGTAGAGGGCGAACACAAGGTTCGCCCCTACAGGCTGTTTTTGCTAGATGCATTTAGTGCCGATTCGATTATAGCACCAAGCGCCTACTTATATGCCCACCTGTTTATCCAGGCGTGTACCTAGCCGAACGGCTGATACTCCATGCGTCCACGCCACGCTATAGTTAAGACAACCCGGCAAACCGTGCCGGACCCTTATCTAGAATTACATGGGAGAAAAACAATGGACAATAGAGAAAACACAAACGCCCTGAGCGGGCTATCAAACGGCCTCGCCGACGCGGTGGAGCGGGTCGGCACAGCGCTTGTAACAGTTCATGGGCGGCAGAGGCAGGCCGCGAGCGGTGTGGTCTTCGCCGAGAACCTCGTAGTGACGGCCGATCACGTTCTTGAGCGCGAAGAAGACATCACAATACAAACCCACGATGGGCGCACATTACCGGCACAGTTCGCGGGCCGCGATCCATCGAGCGATATCGCCGTTCTGCGTGTCGCCGATCTCGGCCTCACCCCCGCGACTCAGGCAGGCGAGCCGCGAGTAGGCCAGCTTATCCTTGCGGTAGGTCGCCCCTCCGAGCAGGGACCAATGGCGAGCCTCGGCATCATCAGCGCGGTCGGTGGTCCTATTCGTACGGGACGCGGCGGGATGCTCGAAAAGTTCATCCGCACCGACGCCACACCCTATCCCGGCTTCTCAGGTGGCCCATTGATTGACGCCGAAGGCGCGGTGGTCGGCATCACCACGACCGGCATGGGCGGCGGTATTGCTCTCGGCATACCGACAAGCATCGCCTGGCGTGTCGCGGGCACCCTTGCCCAGCACGGCAGCATCAAGCGCGGCTTCCTCGGCATCAGCAGCCAGCCGGTCAAGTTGTCTGAAGGACAGCGTGGGGGCGGCAGCCGGGAAACGGGCTTGCTCCTTGTTCGCGTTGAAGAGGGTAGCCCCGCCGAAAAGAGCGGACTCCTCCTCGGTGACATACTCATCGAGTTCGACGGCCAGAAGGTCGGCGACACCGATGACTTGCAGTCCCTCCTCTCAGGCGACCGTGTAGGCCGAGCAGTCCCGGCCAGCGTAATCCGCGGCGGCGAGCAGAAGACCCTCCAGGTCACTGTAGGTGAGCGGGGATAGAATTAGGGATTAGGGGTTGGGGATTAGTATTACTGCGGTCTAATCCCTAATCCCCAATCCCTAATACAGACCTTATAATAGAAATAGGAATAAACAATGATAGCAGAAGCAGAACTACAACCAACCCAATCAATCCAAAATCGGGGCGCCCTCTGGGCCACCAAAATCCAAAATCCCTACCTCCTCTCGGCCATATCGTCCGAGATCGCGGGTATGGTCGAGCGCGTGCGGCCCAGCGTCGTGCAGGTCCGAACCAGAGGGCGCGGGGCGGGTGCGGGCGTCATATGGCGGGCCGACGGGGCTATCCTCACCAACTACCATGTGATAGCGGGCGGGCCGGAGCCTATCAACGTCCTCATACCCGATGGCCGTGAATTCGACGCAAAGGTGGTCAACTATAATCCTACCCTTGACCTCGCCCTTCTTAAAGTGGAAGGCGAGGACCTGCCTGCAGCCCTCGTCGCCGACTCCAGCAAGCTGCGTGTGGGCGAGCTTATCTTTGCGATAGGCCACCCGTGGGGAGAGCGCGATGTGGTAACAGCGGGCATCGTAAGCGGCCTGGGCACAGTACCCATCCCCGGAAGTGGCGGACGTGAGGCACAATACCTGCGGTCTGATGTGAAAGTCGCCCCAGGTAACTCGGGCGGGCCGATGCTCGATGCCCACGGGGCTGTTACGGGCATCACAGCCATGATCTTCGGTGGAGATATGGCGGTCGGCATCCCAAGCCACGTAGCAACCCAGTGGGTCGCGGGCCTTCCGAGCCGCAGACTTTACCTCGGCGTTGGCCTTCAGCAGGTGCTACTTCCTCGCATCAAGGGCGCTGAGCGCAAGACAGGCTTGATGGTTACGGCTGTAGAGCCGGAGAGTCCCGCACAGAAAGCAGGTCTGCTCTTAGGTGACGTGCTCCTCGACGCTTCCGGCAGCCCACTATATGAGCCGGATATGCTCCTCAGCGCATTGTCCACGGCAAACGAGGGGACCATGCGCCTGAAACTCCTGCGCGGCGGCGCGGCCAGGGAGGTTGACGTGGAGTTGGCCTCGCTGGAGCAAGACTCATGATCCAGGTCTACCTCGCAGCCCCCACGCCAATGATGCGTGCGGGGCTGCGTGCTATGCTCGAAACCGCGAATATCCAGGTAGTCGGTGAGTCATCTTCAATTGAGGACATGGCAGACTTGCGGGATATAGATGTACTGATCGTTGGTGATGAGCAATTGCTGGGCGACGTAATAAGTACGCTCCTCAGCGATGGAGAGACTGCCCTGCTGGTACTCTCCGATACCGGCAGCGCTGCCTCGCTTCTTCGGACCCTTCCGTTGCGAGGCTGGGGCATCATACCGCCGGATGCGCCTGCGCCTGATCTACAATCGGCTGTTCTATCTGTTGCTCAAGGGCTGGTGGTGCTCTCCGTGCCTGTGGCTGAACGCCTCTTCAGCGGACCGGCGGCGGTAAATGCCCTCGACATCAGACCCCTAGATGCAGCCCTTACCGCACGAGAAAGCGAAGTGCTAGACCTACTCAGCCAGGGCCTTTCCAATAAGCTGATAGCCCGTAAGCTCAATATCAGCGAGCATACCGTCAAGTTCCATGTCTCTTCGATATACACCAAGCTGGGTGCAGCCAGCCGCACCGACGCGGTAAACAAAGGCGCCCGTCATGGCCTCATCAGCTTCTAGTTGATGCTGGCGACGAATTACGAATTACGAAGCATGAATTGAAAACGTGAAACGTGATTATCGTTTACCACTCATCACTCATCACTCATCACTCATCACTCACCACCGCCAGGGTCTTCTCCAGTATATTCACCGCCACTACACCAATCGGCAGCGTGCCGTCTATGGTTACGATCTTCTCGCCTCCGGCTTTGAGGGTTTCTATCAGCGACAGGTAATTCTCATAAATAGGCCGCAGCTTTTCCTCGCTCTCATATAGCTCCACATATTCCCCACGTGATGCGATTCTGCTCTGGCTAACCTCCGGTGGTACATCAATAAAAAGGGTCAGGTCAGGAGGCATGGCTCTGCTGTTCAACGCTTGTACCCACTCCTGGCCCAATGTCGCGCCCTGGTAAGCATAAGACGAAAGCCGGTAACGGTCACATACCACGTGCGTACCTGCCTCTAAGCGTGGCACAATATCCGCCCGCACATGGTCCAACCTATCGGCTGCATACAGGAGCGCCAGCACGTCATCGCCTATAGGCTCACTGGGAGGATAGACGAGCCTGTGCGTCAGAGCTTGCCGTATGAGTAGCCCAATCGGCCCGGTTGTCGGCTCCTTTGTGGCAAACACACTCAGCCCTCTAGCCGCTAGCCCCGATCTCAACAAAGCTGTTTGCGTGCTTATCCCTGCCCCATCCGGCCCCTCCAGCACAATGAACTTGCCTCTAGCTATTGTCAACTTATCACCTCCCACTATTCTCCCAGGGATTATAGGCACACATAGAATCTAAGTCAATTTCACAATCGCCAGTTATGTAGCAAAAGACGAGTGACCAGGGAGTATAGAAAGCTGTTAGCTTCCTCCCTGGTCACCCGCAAGTCTAGAAAGAAGTTCTTCAATTCATAATTCAAAAGCAGAACCTATCTGGCAGAGTCATTTGCCAAACCCCGACTATCCTTAATCAAATCTTAATTTTTCTCCAACCTTCTCTTAACCACCCTGCTATAGACTATAGATAAGAGGCACAGTGATAAGAATAGAATAGAATATAATAACTACGACGCGCTTGGGCGTAATTCATAAGGGAAGGTAACATGAGAGAAATGGAGCAAGTACAGCAAATAGAACTAGGAGAGGCCCTGGAGCGTCCGGTAAGGGTACTTGTGGTTGATGATGAGCCGCTGATCGTAGAGATGCTGACGATGGGCATGGGCTACGAGGGGTTCGAGGTTAGCGTGGCACGCACCGGCTACGAAGCGATAGACCAGGCGCGAACTACACGGCCCGATCTGGTGGTGCTTGATGTCATGCTGCCGGGCATCGACGGCGTAGAGGTATGCAGGAAGCTGCGCGCCCAGGGGAACGTCGGTATCCTTATGCTGACAGCGCGTGGCGAGATAGAAGACCGCATCCAGGGCCTCGATAGCGGCGCCGACGACTACCTGGTAAAGCCGTTCAGCTTCCGAGAACTGATGGCACGGGCGCGCGCTATCTTGAGGAGAAAAGGCGTCAATCTACAACAGGTGTTGCGCGTGGGCGATGTCGTTATGGACAGGCAAACGCGCAGAGTTACCCGCAAAGAAAGCCCTGTTGAGCTTACCGTCCGCGAGTTCGATATACTGGAGCTTTTCCTAACCCACCCACGCCAGGTATTCCCACGTGATGTTATCCTCAATCGCATATGGGGCTATGAGTACCTGGGTGATACGAACGTTATCGACGTGCATATACGCCACCTTCGAGAGAAGTTGAACGACGAGAACCGCGACCTGATACGAAGCATCAGAGGTATAGGCTACAGCCTGGAGCCATCGGATGAAACTCGCTAGTAGGCTGCGCAACTCGCTCTGGAGCGTGCCGGTCGGCCTGCAACTTAGCCTCATTTATGCCCTGCTGGTAGCCACAACCCTTGCGCTCCTCGGCTGGGCGTTATATGCCCAGCTCGATGGCTTTTTGATCCAGAACACAGCCGAGCGCCTGGACCGAACCACACGACCTATCCTGCTCAGGCATCTGCCGCAACAGCCCACTCTGGCCGACCTGGCGTCCCTCATCGTGCGACAGGTACAGGAGGAGAGCAGAACGGATGGTGCGGTGGCCGTCCTGAGTTCAGACGGCAATACTCTTAGCTCTGGTCAACCACCAGGGGCAGGCGAGAAAATCCTCATACCGCCCCTACCCGCCGGGTGGGAAGATAAAGTCCAGGCAGACGAGGCAGCGCAATGGGTAAACAGCAAGCCAGGAAGCGAACGACAACTGGTCGTGCTGACTCCTATGACCGTGCAGGCATTCGGTGGAAATCCGAACACACTCTTATATCTGGAGCAAGTTATATCACTTGGCCCTGCCGATGCTGTGCTCAACCAGTTACGCTTCTATATATTCTTGGGAATACTGGTCGGCACTGTCGTAGGGATGATCGCCGGGCTGGCATTGACTCGCGTTGTACTCCGCCCACTTGATCGCATGGTGCGAACGGCAGAAGCTATTTCCGGGGGCGACCTGGACCGCCGCCTCCACCTGCCGCCCGGACGCAACGAAGTCGCTAGATTAGGCGGCGCGTTCGACCACATGGTTGACCGGCTGGCGGCAACCTTGCAGGCGCAACGGCGCTTTATCGCCGATGCCTCGCACGAGCTACGCACGCCTCTCACTTCTCTCGAAGGTCTAAGTGAGATGATTCTCATTGGCGCGGACCGGGGAGATGCCAGCGCCACGCAGCGTATGGCCCGCTCTATACACAGCGAGCTACATCGCATGGCCCGGCTCGTATCTGATCTACTTGTGCTTTCTCGCCTCGATAGCGCGGCGCCTATCTCGATTGCCCGTGTGGATGCCGGTCAACTGTTGGATGATGTGGCGGAGCAGATGTCGCCGCTCGCGGAGGCCCGGCAGGTCCATCTCAACGTGACACATGATGACTTCATCCCGCTGAAAGCTGACCCCGACCGGCTGAAGCAGGTCATACTGAATCTGGTCGATAATGCATTGCGCTATACTCCCCCGGATGGGAACGTGACATTGTCGGCTCTTCATGATCCAGCGGCAGGTATGGCACGTATACAGGTCCAAGATAGCGGACCGGGCATCCCTCCTGGGGATATTCCCCACATCTTTGACCGCTTTTACCGTGGCGACCCCTCGCGCGCCCGCGCCAGCGGCAACACAGGGTTGGGCCTGGCAATCGCCCGCGCCATCGTTCAGGCGCACGGCGGAACGATAGAGGTACGCTCTACTCCTGGTTCCGGGGCTTGCTTCACGGTTATATTACCCGCCGACCAGGACGCTGATCCTAATTTGTCACCCATAATCCCCAAGCAGAAGCGCGAGGCAGCAGGTGTTCAGGTTTAGAGCCTGTTATAAACTATGTTCATGACAGGTTCTAGCTCATGCGTGAGACGATAATGACCGTCTGTGCATCAGGAGGTGGTGCGCACTCACAGCTCTGGTGTGGGCCGGGCGCGGCGACCGGCAGCACATGAATCACCCGCCCCGGTGCGTCCGGTGGCACACGCCAGACTCCGCCCGTCCCATCCGCCTCAAACCCTTCGGTACCTAGTTGCTTAGTGTACCAGGCAATAACCTCGGTAGGGGCGTCGATGGCTGTGAAAGCCTGCCAGTCCAGATGCCGTCGATCTGGTGTGTAGACCCGCTGATGGCATAGCTCCTGTGCGCCCGAATATGCGGGGAAGCCATATGCGGTAAAGGCCTGTTTGTTTTTATTCATCTTCATCGCTACGGGCGTCCTCCTGTACTACCCATTACTCCATCCAGGATTCGGAAGCGTTCTGGCATCAGTGCTCGCGTTTCCGCTTCCTGGGGCGTGCCGCGCACGCGGTTGTACACGATGAGCGCCTCGGAGAAGTCCTCTCCGGGCGAGCTACGGCCGTACTGTGATGGGCGGATACCGTCGTGCGCTATTGCGTCTTTCCACGGTTGCCAGCGTCGATCATTTTCGTCAGTGCCCCAAAGCTGTTGAGAGAGGGTGTGCCCGGTCTCATGGGTCAAAGTCGTGTCAAGGGACTGCTGAGTGCGAGGGTCGGCGAGTGGGTAGATGTTGACTACGCCCCTGGCACCTGCAGTCATGTCGGACGTGAAGCCAGGCCGGTTATACTCCCGAGCCCAGTAGGCATCGGCGGGATTGCGGGCTGGCTCGATGTCCACAGCGATTACGCGTACGCGGTTGGCGGCTGGCAGACCTGCTAGCGCCTGGGCCACTGCGTCCACGGCTGTAATATTGCCGGCACTCGGGTTGGGCGTGCTAGGTAGGTAAACCTGTACTGTATGCCCCTCAATGGTAATTGTATACTGTTGCGCATCCGCCGGGCCGGAGACGTAGGCATGCAGGGGCGCGGGCGTAGGCCCC
This sequence comes from Chloroflexia bacterium, assembly GCA_038246925.1. Taxonomy (GTDB): domain Bacteria; phylum Chloroflexota; class Chloroflexia; order QHBQ01; family JADMIH01; genus JADMIH01. Next base: position 1,708 of record JBBRVL010000061.1, on the reverse strand, counting down.
GAGGTTGTGTATGGTGCCCGGGCGCGAGCCGTCTGGTCGGGCACCAGGTCTGGTGTGCCTGGCTGGTCGGTAAGGAACTGCCGGAAGGTCGCGGGATTGGCGAGGTCGACGCCAGTTCGGGCTAGGAGTTGGGCCATCGCGGTACGTGCGCCAGTTGATAGCACCGTGTTGGTGCCACCAACGTAACGTATAAGACGAGCTCTCTCATCCAGGTTAAGCGCTCGAAAACCGACCGTCGCCTCCATAGCGGCAACCGTAGAGTCAGGCGGTCCAAGATACGTCAATATGCTCTGCCGCTGGTCGGGTGGCAGGGTGTCGAGTTGCTCGTAATAGTGGCCCTGGAAGGCGCTGGACGGCACGGTACCCCGGTCGCGTACCGCATAGAGCGCTACTTGCATCCTCGGCACGTTGATGCCGGTCATGGCTTCCGGGTGGGCGAGCAGGAGCGCAACGTCGCCGGGGCTTTGCAGTTCCTGCAAAGTGGTCAAGATGTCAGCCATGCTGAGACCGTTTATATAAACGAAGGCGCCATTGAAATCGGGTGGACTGCTCCGCACCTTGTTATGCACCTGTTGAGCAGAAGCGCTTGCGCCGGGCAGCGGTGGCGGCGAGGATGGAGACTGTCCTCCATCCGCAGGGGCTGTAGTTGAAGTCGCTGGCGCTCCTGCTACAGCCCCTGCGTCAAGCGTATCACGCTGCACAGCAGGCATTGTACTTGTCGGCGCTGGGGTATGCTGTAAGAAACGTCGCACAGCGCGGTTGCCATAGGTGCGCTGCAACTGGAGCATCGTGGTCTGACGCACTGATCCGTTGCCTCGCCCACCGATATTAGGATCGGATAGAAGCCCAGAGTTGGCAGAAATGGGGATGCTGATAAGGGCTTCGCCTACAGGGCCGACAGGTGCCGCAGTTTGCGGTGTGGCACGAGTGGACTCGTGGTCGCTCGGCTTAGAATCGTGCTCGGCAGACATGGAGCGATCCTTTTTTATTGACGTCAGCGACTGGGATGATTTACAAGTGTTCTATGCAGATATGCAGGCGGCTCGGGGAAAAGGGAAGTGGGGCAGCAGCAGAGATGCAACTCTATATGACTCTAGCATACAGCCAGGACATCCAGGAGTCAAGATGCTGCTTATTGAATTTAGAGTGTGCGTAGGTAATCGCATGCAGGTTAAAATGAGAGGAATATATGGGGTTCTTGGTATAACTGCCTTCTGCCTACTGACTACCGAGCGCAGCACCTTTCTCAGGCCATGCACGATGACCTCAAACAGACCTGCTTGCAGCTATCGCTGTGTTGAATGCCCGGTGCGAGGCAAGAAACAAAATGACCTTTCCAGCCTTATGGAAAGGTCATTTTGTTTCCGTGTGAAAGGAAGTTGCCTGAAGGAACTATGGTTGCCGAGATTTGTTAGCTGGTTGGCCGCGGCCCGAGAACGATTGTTACCTCTTCCTCGCTCGTGGAGCCAGGGCGAACTATGGATAGTTTTACCGAGTCGCCGACTTGATGATCCAGCAGCAAGTTAGCGAGGGATGTGTCACTATTTATCTCAGCGCCATCAAACTTTGTGATAATGCTGTTTGCTACCAGGCCTGCCTTGTCTGCCGGGCTGCCACTTTCGACATTAGTGACGAGCAGTCCGTTGTCTCTTGAAAGGTTATTGAGGGCCGCCGTCTGCGGGGTTATCGTTTCGTACGAGATGCCCAT
>JBBRVL010000060.1:0-13692 GCA_038246925.1 Chloroflexia bacterium | reverse complement strand
AGTTGAAGGAGATCATATGCTTGACGCCCGCCCTAGTGACCGCTTCGAGCATCCTCGACGCCTCCTCTGTGCTGCGGGCCATCGGCTTTTCGCAGAGGACATGCTTACCTGCTTCTGCGGCGGCGATTGTCGGCTCGGCATGGAGGTCATTCGGGCCGCCGTTATCGAAAAGCTGCACGTCGGGGTCATTGACCAGTTCTCGCCAGTCGGTGTAATACTTTTCATAGCCGTAGCGATTCCTGGCCTCTTTGACAGCTTCTTCGTCCCGGCCGGCGATAGCCACCAGCCGAGGTATCGCGGGTGGGGGATAGACCATGTAGGAAAGCTTTTTGTATGCGTTGGAATGTGCTTTGCCCATGAACGAGTAACCGAGCATGCCGACACCAATCTCAGGTATAGGAGCCGTAGCACGGGCACCGGCCATATTGGTGAAACCTAACTCGTCTGACATGTTTGGCTCCTGTTGCGAATTACGAATTACTACGAAACCGCCAAGACGCAAAGAGCGCCAAGATACCGCCAAGAGTTTATTGTTGTTTTCCATTACGGATTACATAATATGTAAAACTTGAAACGTGAGTTTCTTTCCGACGGTCTTTTACAGGTCAGGCAGAGGTTGCTCCGCCTCGGTGGGCAGGTGTGCCTCCTACCATACGTAGGAATTCGTCGGCCACCCTGTTGGCGAAGCGAGGGCTATTCACGTCAGCCTCTATGGTGATTAGCTGGACTTTTGCGCTTAGGCTGTTCATAAGCTGTTTGAGGAACGTATCGCTTTCCACGGTTGGTCTGGATATGCCCTCTGTCGGCACCATCACGACTACAGGGCCGAGGGCATTATTCAGCCTGCGTGCGATTTCGTGCCCCGCATCCATGACTCTTCCCCGGCTGTTGAAGTCCGGGCAGACCGGCACAACCAGGCGGTATAGGCGAAGCCCGTCAACCACTTCAGATGAGGATTCGCAGGCAATAAACTCGATAGCCCCCACCAGAAGACCTCCCTGGGCAAGCTCCTTGATGGCTGGACCTCCACCCGACCCGAAGATAATGGCCTCGAAGCCGTGCGCTGCCAACCTCTCTTTTATGATCATCACCGCTTCCAACGTGTCGTCCAGCATGGTAATAGCTACGTATTGAGGACCAGGGACTATGGCCTTCTGGTCTACTATTACAGTTTCGTCTATGCTAGGCGACATGGTTATTATGCTTTCACTAATGGACCTTAGGAGCAAATACAGAGTAGGCGTTTACCAGGCATTGTTTTTACACATGAGAATCGGCCAAGTACCGACTAGGCTAATCTAGAAACCAAGTAACTAGATCGCTTACAAACCATTCTGTAAATACGAGCACAATGCTAAATATAAATAATCCCCAGTACAATTTGACTTGATTATTCAATCTCCATTTCTGAAATTGCATGAGCAGAAGAAGGAATATGGGACTGACGGGTAATATAAAGTAACGCACTGCAAGTGCTGACAAAAAAGCGAGATTCAGCAATGTATCTCCCCAACTGTTGTCGTCAAAGGGTGCCTCCCATCGTGCCTTTGTAAAATGCAGATTAGCTTCACTGCCGTAGTATGGAATTACACCCAATGTCAAGTACATGACATCTATCAAAAGTATCAACAACAATAATAGCCAGCCAGTGACGCTGAAAATGCTTCTGGTTCGAACTCCAGGGGCTATCATGGATTTCCTCCTGCTTACGTGGGTACAAATAGGCTCTACTTACCAGAATAACGCTGCTTATAGCGGAACGTGCCCAGCTGAGATAGCAATACATCATTGGGTGGGCTATTCTCCGGGTGGTATTCGAATACGGCACGCTCGAAGTATTGTACCAGGTAAGTCTGGCCGTTGAGATCGCTCTTCTCCTGGAACTCTTCGGAGATGGGGTAGCCCTGCTGCGCCACTCCGCCGTGTGACTTCCAGTAATCGAGGAACTTACCGCCTACTCTCTTGCCTGTCTCTGGAAAGAGTATCGAGCCTGCGTCGTTGTTGGGCTTCTGTCCCGGCGCGCCGTTGGAATACTTCTTCTTGTACTGGAACGTGCCCAACTGTGATAACAATACGTTGAACGGCGGCTGGTTTTCGGGGTGATACTCGAAGACCGCGCGCTCCGTATATTGCACGCTATACGGCTTACCGTTCAGGTCGCTCACTTCCCCTATAACCTCCGATATTGGATAGCCTTGCTGGGCGAGACCTCCATTGTTGGTCCAGTAGTCAAGAAACAGGCCCTTGAGGCTCTTGTTCGTTTCGGGGAATGTGCGTGAAGCATCGCCCGGCACGTTCTGGGGTGGGGCGAGGATAGCTATCACGGTGGCCGTTGGGGGCGCGGGGACAACTGTTGGCGGGATAGGCGAAGGCTGGGTGAACGAGCCTTGCTGCACTCCTCCCATCATGGCAAGCGTGGCGATAGCCGCTTTCGTATAGTCGCTTGCCATATCGAGATCGAGATGGTCCGACGTGTCGCAGCATCTGACGCTGTGGATGTAAGGATTACCGTCGCCGCTGAACAGGTATTCAGCAGCAGCGATAGCGGGATAGTTATATATCCAGAACGATGCATGGTCACTCAGAACGGTGGCACTGTCGGTGAGGATGTGGGGCACTAGATTGAGATCATAAGTGTCGATGTTAGAGACCAGAAGATCGGCGATCTCCTGCGAGTCGGGGCGAGTGCCTGCGTGTAGCTCCACGTCCTTCACGCCGTTGGAGTCGTAGGCGATCATGTCGAGATTGAGTGCGCCCATGATCTCCTCATTCCGACCCCGCGCATCCGCGACGTAGCGGTTGCTGCCGCACAGCCCGCGCTCTTCACCCGTGAATGCGACAAACCTGAGGGTATAGTCGAACTTATATGCACGTAGTATCTTGGCGGCCATCATGACGGCTGTAGTGCCGCTGCCGTCATCATCCGCGCCCGGCGCGTTCGAGAATGGGCTGGGGGATGTGCTGTCGAGGTGGGCTGTAACTAAGTATATGCGTGAAGGGTCTTTGGAGCCGCGTATCTCAGCTATTACGTTGCGACCTGTGATGCCTATGCATCGGGATGTGCTTCCAGACCACGCATGGTAAGAAGTTGGCAGGCCGAGGGACTGAAAGTACTCGTAGACGTACTGCTCCGAGAGTGTGCCCGGTTCGGAGGGAGTGTAGCGTGTCTTGAAAGTGACTGCCGACCCACCGACTACGACCGGGTGCTCGCCGCTCAAACCTTTGTTTATGTCCAGCCATTCGTTGCGATCAACCTCGCCCATGATGCTGACTATCAGCGGATCGGGCGCGGTCAGACCCGAGGTCGTTATCCGGGAAGCGTTGGTAAGCCCGTTCCACCCTGAGAGCATACTGAGCGCGGCGGGAAGGAGAAGCAAGATTGCGAAGCGCTGTTTGGGTTTCATTGATACTCCTGACGATTCTTGTTAAGTATGTTTCAGTTTACCACTTTTGGCATTCCTGGCTCGACTACGGACACAGGGTAGTGATTTTGAGAGACAATCAATGTAGGGGCATGAGCGTAGCGGGGGGATTGTGTTCGCCTGGTTTGGTTATGTGTATTCCAGACAGGGCGAACACAAGGTTCGCCCCTACCGCTACGACTACTACGGCTGCCTCTTACTTGCCCTCCGGCAGCGAGAGTGATTAAGCACTGACTATGGATACGAATCTTCACCATAAGTTAATCTTCCTGTAAGCGAACCGGCGGGGCCTCACGCTTGTGTTATGGTATACTTACATACCAGGGTGACTTTGCGGCACGGTCCCTTGGAGATAGTTACCCATTATGACCAACCCCGCTACCGCCCTATTCCCCTCTTTTCGACCGTGGCTGCGAGCCGCGCTCTTTGCCCTGGTCCTGGTCTCTGGTCCCTGGTCCCTGATCCCTGATCCGGCTGTGGCTGCCCAGGGTGAGCAAACCCTCTCGACGAAGTATTTCACTATCTACTATCCCGAGGGCGAAGAGCAGACAGCCAAATGGTATGCCAGCTTCGCGGACGATGTGGACGCATCCGTGAGCGAGCTGTTAGGCGCGGCTCCGGTGCAGGGTATGACCCTGCGGATCTATGCATCCGAGGCCGACTACCGCATGGCTAACCCCATAGCGGGCCTGCACCCCGGCGTCCTTGCCCACGCTATACCGGACCTGAACGAGGTGGGCGTAGCAGTTGAGCGGCTGCGGCAGCAGGCCCCTGAACTCGCACGAGAGAGCTTTCGCCACGAGATGACGCATATAGTGGCAGGCACTCTTTCAGGACAGAACCTGCCTATTGGGTTCCAGGAAGGGCTGGCCCAGTACAACGAGCTTTCCAGCACGCGGGGCAGCGAAGTCGCAAGGTCACTTGAGGTGGCACAGGCGGCAAACATATCACTTCTCTCATGGGCCGACCTCAACCAGATTGATAGGTTCCGCCGCCGCCTTGATCTCTCTTACCCTCAGAGTTACACCATCATGGCGTTCCTCGCCGAGCGCTACGGCATGGGGCCTTTCTCAATCTTCCTGGGCAAACTCAATGAAGGTTTCTATTACAAGGACGCCCTCTACTCCGCCTACGGAAAGCCTATGGACGTATTAGAGTCCGAGTGGAAGGAATATCTGCCTGAATTCATGAAAGAAAGCCACAAGCTGAACGTGCTCGCGGCCAGTGATATGGCTCCCGCATTGGCTCTTTACCAGTCGGGCCGCTTCAAAGAAGCAGAGGAGCTTTTTGCACGTTCAGAGAGTCTATTTAGCGGGCTAAGCAGAACAGAGAAAGCATCGGAAGCAACGGCTTACCACGCAAAGGCAGAGCAGGCGTTGAATGCCTCCGATTTGGGCAGCACAGCGCGCAAGGCATTGGAGAACCACGACTACGAGGCAGCACAACGGGACGCCGCTAAAGCTGCTGACGTGTTTGGCACACTCGAGTTGGCGAACTGGCGAGATCATGCAGTCGAGATCGAAATGCTGGCGAAGCGTGGCTTAGATGCTGTGGCCGGTATAGAGCAAGCAAAAGAATATCGCGCTGCCTTCCGTCTGCCGGAGGCACAGGGTGAGGCCCGGCGGGCGGGTGATACTTTCGCCCTGCTGGGTGATGCCGCGAGAGTGACCGAGGCAAACGCCATCCTCTCGGATATATGGTCGCTGCAGCGCATGGCGGGCACCACAGCCCTGGGCGCGGGGGTAGCTGCCGTGTTGGTCGGCGCATTCTCGGCGCTGAGGCTTAGCAGGCGCACCCGCCGGAAATCGGCTCCATCAGTAGTAATGAGAGAGGAGACCCCATCTTGGCTGTAATCAATCCCACGAGCGACCAGGGCGTGAAGCACCTGCTCGTTCGCTACGCGGGCCGGATCAGATTGGAGCGCAGGCGGCGCTATCTCTCTTTGTCTTTCCTCGCGCTTGGAGCGGCCTGGCTGGTTAGCGCGCTTCTCTTTTACACTGATCTGCTCGATTCTAGGGCGTTGCCTTATGCCCTGGTTCTCCCTCTCCTGCTCCCTATCGGCGCTCTGGCGCTTGAAAGGTTCAGAAAGCCGTCGGCGGTTGAGACTGCCATAGCTATCGACTTGAGGTTCGACAACCAGCAGCGAGTGCTTACCGCAATGGAACTGATGGGCGCCCAGGAGCCGAGATCGCTCGATTCGGCGCAGTTGGCGAGCACAGCCGATTTGATCGTGCCCCTCGATGCGCGTGTGGTCTACCCTGTGCGCTCCCCGTGGCCTGCTTATTCTCTCAGTGGCGGGTTAGTGCTCCTGGCCGTCGGCATATTGCTACTCAAGGGCGCGCCAGCCGGGTTCATGCCTATCGAGTCGCTTGGCCTTCCGGGTGACCTGTCGGCGCTGTCTGCGCTAGTTACTCCAACGGCGGCTTCAGGGCTGCCTGATTCCAGCAAGCAGCCGGAGGCGACCGCGACGGCTCAGCCGGATATAGGCCAGGCACCAGGGGAGAGCAGCCAGGAGAGCATTGCCCCCAGCCCCGAGCAGCAGGCAGCCTCCGATGATGCACAGGCTGGCCTCGATAGGTTGCAGAAGGGCCTCAGCGAGCAGAGCGTTACACAGGGCGCGGCGGACAGCCTCCAGCAGGGTGATTATGGTGCGGCAAACGACCAGCTTGCTGAAGTAGGTCAGGAGAACGACCAGCTATCAGAGTCTGCCAAGCGTGGGCTTGCCGACTCGCTCGACCGTGCCGCCGATGACTCGGGGGCAACTCCCGATCTACAGCAGGCTGAACGCTCGGCAGCCGAGGCGCTTAGAAAGGGCAACTACAAACAGATAGATGAGGCATTGAAGAACCTGGGCCAGGAGTTGAAAGATACAGCCCAGAACGTTATCCCGCAACAAGAGTTGGCGCAAGGCTTCCCTGAGCAGGGGCAACAAGGCCAACAGGGGCAAGAAGGCCAGCAACAGCCGGGCCAGCCGAGCAATCAGCAGGGGCAGCAAAGCGGCCAACAGCAGGGCCAGCAAGAAGGCAGTCAGAGCCAGGGCGGTGAGCAGTCTGGTGGCTCGCAGAGCGATCCTCAGGGTCAGCAAGGAGATCAGGGCGGACAAGGAGGACAAGGCCAACAGGGAGAGCAAGGTGGCGACGGCCAGCAGGGTCAGAGTTCGGGTGGCGGACAAGAACAGCAGAGCACCGGCGAAGGTCAGGCCGGAGCGCCGGGCCAGGGCACCCGTATAAGCGGCCCCAAAGACACCGCCGACCCTAACGTAGAAGGCAATCCCTTCGAGCTTGAGAATCAGCCTGACCAGGGCAAGCCCTCCCAGGACGGAGAAAGACCCGCCCTCACGCTCGAAGGAAGCGCAGGCTCCAGCGGTGCATCACCCGTAGCGCCAGGCAATGCAGTGTCGGCTCCCAGCGAAAGCAATAGCCTCCCTGTCGAACGCTGGCAAGTAATCCAGAGGTACTTCACACGTGAGAGGTAATCATCTAGCGCGAATGAAACTCCTTACTTTGCTGCGCTACATTGCTGAAATTCCTTTCGTAGCGAACCCACTTTCCTTTGTCATTCTGAGCGAAGCGAAGAATCTCAGCCCTCGGGTAGATAGTGCAAAATGAGGACTTACTACGTTTACATCATGGCAAGCCGTTCACGTACTCTCTATGTAGGAGTAACCAGTAACCTCGAACAACGAGTCTACCAGCACAAGAACAAGCTAGTACACGGCTTTACCAGCAGGTACAACATTGACAAATTGGTCTATTACGCAGAAACAAATGACGTGAGAGAAGCCATAGCACGAGAAAAGGCGATAAAGGGTTGGCTAAGAAAGAAGAAAAAGGCATTGATTGAAGAAGAGAATCCACATTGGGAAGACCTGAGTGCTGCTTGGTACGATGTGGATGTAACTAATTCGAGGCATCCAGGCGAAGGACGAGATTCTTCGCTTCGCTCAGAATGACAATGGGTGGTGGGTTCGCTAATTACTAGCAGGTGCAAATAGGAAGAGATAATTCCCGCATGGTGTAGAGATCGGCGAAGAGAGAGTGTAACAGCATCTAAGGCCTGTAACCCCGATTAACAGCTACGAGGTGAGCATAAGTGACGGATACAATGACGGCGTGGACGCCTGAGCGTGAACAGAGAGTAGGCGACAAGGTACAGCAACAGGTGGCGGCGCTCGAGCAAGAGCTTGCAAGCGTTATTGTGGGCCAGCGTGAGGTAGTGCGCGGCGTGCTAACGGCGCTGCTGGCGGGGGGCCATGTGCTGCTCGAAGGCGTGCCGGGACTGGGCAAGACCTTGCTGGTGCGAACCCTGGCAGAGTGCATCGACCTTACCTACAGCCGCGTGCAGTTCACTCCGGACCTTATGCCCGCCGACATCATCGGCAGCGACGTGATTGTCGAGGGCGCTGAGGGGCGAGGCTTTAATTTCCAGCCCGGTCCGATCTTCGCTCACCTCATCCTCGCCGATGAAATCAACCGTGCCACCCCGCGTACGCAGTCGGCCATGCTGGAAGCGATGCAGGAACAGGCAGTCACGGTGGGCCGCTCCACCCACCCCCTGCCCAAACCTTTCTTCGTCCTCGCCACGCAGAACCCCATCGACCTGCAGGGGACCTACCCCCTCCCCGAAGCCCAACTGGACCGCTTCTTTTTCAAGCTGACGGTCGGCTATCCAAAGAGTGATGAGCTTAAGGAGATCGCCCGACGCACCACCACCAACCGCAGCGTCAAACCTCGCGTGGTAATGGATGCGGCCTCACTCCAGGGCCTTCAGCAATTGATAAGAGAAGTGCCCGTGGCCGAGCCTGTGCTTGATTACGCCGCCCGCATCGTGATGGCAACCCACCCCGGCGAGGAAGATGCGGCCCAGGCAGCAAATCGCTACGTCCGCTACGGCGCAAGCCCCCGCGCTATCCAGGCTCTAATCCTTGCGGGCAAGGTGAACGCTATTCTATCGGGCAGGTACAACGTTTCGTTCGACGACCTGCGCAAGGTAAGCCTCCCCGCGTTGCGCCACAGGGTCGTACTCAACGTCGAAGCGCAGCTACAGAGCGTAGGCGCGGACCAGATATTGACCCAGGTACTTGAAGAGGTTAAGCCCTGATACGATTTTGGGTTTTGGGTTTTGGGTTTTGGATTGCCCTGATCTCAGGTAATAGCCCAACCTTAGACGTTAGAGATCGCCCATGAGAGCCTTTAGCAGCCTGCGCGTGGCTCTTACCAAACGGCGCACCCCTAATCCAAAATCCAAAATCCAAAATCCAAAATTGGTAGACGGTGAATACCTGCGCAAGTTGGACCGGCTTTCGCTAAGCGTGGGACGCGAGCTTATGAACGGCCTGATGGGGGAGCACCTCGCTATCAGGCGTACTACAGGGATCGAGTTCGCCGACTACCGGCAGTACAGCGCGGGCGACGACCTGCGCCGGGTAGACTGGAATGCATACGCTCGCCTCGGCACTCTCCACGTCAGGCAGGCGCAGGCCGAGCACGATACTGCCCTCTATTTGCTGGTCGACTCCAGCCCTTCGATGGAGTTCGGGCGGCCCACTAAGTTCTATGCTGCTCGCAAGTTAGCGGCAGGCATAGGTTACATAGCCCTGGCACACCTCGACAGCCTTGTTCTGGCTACACCAGGCAGAGCAAATGATGCTCGACTTTCTGCGGGCCAGGGACAATCGAGTGCAGATTACGATTCCGCACTCCGCACCCCCAACTCCGCGCTCAGAGGACGTGCCGAGGCAGGGACTTTGTTTCGCTCGCTTCAGGAGATGAGGCCCGGCGACGTGGCCCCGTTCGACAATATCCTTCTTGGCTGGAGCACGGGCATGAGCGTAGCGGGGGCGGGCGGCAGGACAGGTCGTGTCGCCGTTATCATTTCAGACCTTCTCCTCGACGAATATAAGGAAGGCGTGAGGCGGCTCGTCGCCTCCGGCTTCCAGGTAACATTGATGCACATCCTCAGCGCCGAAGAACTGCGGCCTCCCGGCAGCGGTGAACTAGAGCTTATCGACAGCGAGACGGGCGGAAAGCTCGAAGTCCACCTCGGTGTGGAAAGCATCGCTGAGTACAACCGCCGCCTCAACAGGTGGCTGGAAGAGACGCAGGAGTGGTGCCGCAATAACGGCGCGGGTTATATCCTTATGGAGAGTGACTGGGACATTGAGCGGATGCTGCTTGAGACGTTGCGACGGCGTGGAGTGACCGCATGAGCTGGCTCAGCCCCGCCGCTGCCTGGTGGCTCTTGCTGGTACCCGCGTTGGTGGCGCTTTATATGTTCAGGCCGCGCGCCCGCCGCAAGCCGGTATCGAGTCTCCGCCTCTGGCAGGCGCTGCCCCGCGTTGACCGTCCCAGGCTGAGCGTGCGTCGCCCGCCCCTTTCCCTCCTCTTGCTGTTGCAGGCCCTGCTCCTCCTCGCAGGCGCGATAGCCCTTATCCAGCCCGCCTTCTCTGCCCCCGCCCCGCGGTTGGACGTTATCCTGCTTGATGCCTCAGGCAGCATGCAGACAATGGAGAACGGCACGAGCAGGTTCCAACAGGCTCGGAATGAGGCGCTGCGGCTGGCATCCTCTATGCGAAGCGAAGACCGGGCTACTTTGCTGAGGGTGGGCGCGGGTGTATCGACCGCTTGCTCGGCCTGCAACCGAGGTGACCTGGAAACTGCCCTCTCAGCCATGCGGCCCGGTGCCGGTGAAGCAGACTGGGGCCAGGCGCTAGACCTGGCTGCCGGCCTCTCTCGACGGTCTGAGGAAGGTCTTGTCGATACACACGTAATCTCAGATGGAGCTTTCGAGCCGCTAACGGCTGAGGTGCTTCCAGCATCGTTACACTTTACTCAGGTCGGCAACAGCAGTGATAACCGGGCCATAACAGTCCTCAGCGCTCGCAGACCGCCGGACGGCAGCCCCGGCTACGTGGCCTATGCAAGGGTCGAGAATATCAGTGGTGCGGCGGTGGCGATTGATGTCGAGGCCACTGCCGACACGGTGCCGCTGCCTGCGCGCAGCATTGATCTGGAAGCCGGAGGGCACGCCGACCTTATCTATCAGATCCCTGTGGGTACAGTCAAATTCAGCCTGAGCATCAACCCTTCCGACGCGCTTGCTGCTGACGACACGGCTGCCTTGTTCCTGCCAGCCGAGGGGCAATTCGGGGTGCGGGTGATCTCAGAGGACACAGGGCTTTATACTCGCGTGCTTGCAGGCATATCAGGCATCCAGACGGTTATCAGCGACACGCAAGGCACACCCGGCCAGGCCCCCGCGTTCACTATAATCGAAGGGGTGTTGCCCGATACTCTCCCGGCTGGGAGCCTGTTGTTGGTGAATCCGCAAGGCGAGGGCGGACAGGGCAACCACATAGGGTTGCCCCTCCTACCGGCTGCGAAAGAGAAAATGAACGATGTGCGTCCCCAGGCGGGCGCGACAGCCCACCCTATCCTATCGGGCATCGACCTTGCGCCGCTAATTGTAGACGAGGCTTTCAATTTCGAGCCTGTGTCGTGGCTTGAGCCTGTGCTGAATGGGGATGAGCAGAGCGGGGGCGGGTCGCTGATTCTGGCCGGAGAACGGGACGGCAGGCGCATCGTGGTGCTCTCCTTCGACCCACGCGACTCCAACTTGCCCAAGCTGGTGGCCTTTCCGCTGCTCATGTATAACGTGGCCGACTGGCTCTACCCATTAGCAGGGAAAGAAGCGCTGCGTCCAGGTGAGCCGCTTTACCTGGGTGCGGGCGCGTTGTTAGTCTCTCCATCAGACAACAAACAGGTCGGGGACTCGGGCGTGTTTGTGGACACCGAAGATGCGGGCATATACCGTGTCACGAGCGGTGAAGCGGAAGACAACCAGTTGCAGTTCGCTGTGAACATGGAAAACATTCGGGAGTCTTCGATAGCTCCCAGGCCGCACCCTGAGTTGAACACTCCCGCAGGCAACGGCGAGGAGCAACTTGTCACCAAAGAATACTGGTCGCCCCTGGCCGCGCTGGCCCTGCTGCTTGCCGGGACTGAATGGCTATTCTACTGCTGGAAACGAGGTCAGGCTTGAGCAATATCGTCCTACTCCGTCCCGAACTACTCTGGTTTGGTCTTCTCATCTTTCCCCTGCTATTGCTGGCAACCGGGCGTCTGCATGGCCTCGGCCGCAGGCGTAAATGGTCCGCCGTCCTATTCCAGACGTTGAGCGCCTTGCTTTTGCTGCTCGCCGTCGCGGAACCTGCTCTCAGCAAGCCGAACGATAAGCTCAATCTGGTCGTAGTGCTTGATGCTTCAAGCAGTTTGAGTGAGCAAAGCAGCGCCCAGGCAGCAAGCTACGCGCAAGGCATTTTAGAGAACGCAGGGTCTACAGACCGCATCCGGTTTATTTCAGTAAACAACAGCGCGGCAGTTATTTCAAATGAGGATGTAGCAAGCGGCTCCTGGTTGGACGATAATGACGGACAGAACGGTACTAATCTCGCAGCAGGATTGCGGCTCGCGGGGAGCCTCTTGAGCGACAGCGGGAAGCGTCGAGTCATAATGGTAACAGATGGTTGGGAGACACAAGGTTCGACGGCTGATGAAGCGGTACGTCTTAAAGCACGTGGCGTTACGGTTGACGTGGCGGCGCTTGGAGCGTTGGGCGACCCTGAGATCATCGTTCGCGGTCTTGACACAATCCCATACGCTCGTGTGGGTGACACTATCCAGAGCGATCTGCGTGTATTCAGCACAGCCGATACGGGCGCGACTATGACTGTAAGCGTGGATGGCGGCAAGCCTGAAACGCGCCAGATTATCCTCAAGAAGGGCGAGAATAGCATCCCTATAGAGCAGAAGGCCGAAACTGAAGGCTTCCACAAGATAGAGGTGAGCGTCCAGGCCCAGCAAGATTCCGTCAGCGAGAACAACAGCGCGTCATCTACGCTCGTAGTAAAGCGGCAGCCTCACGTGCTGGTGCTGGAGGAACGCGTTGGAGAAGCCGATAACCTGGCGACCGCTCTCACGAGCCTCGGCATGAACGTTGACGTGCGTGGTCCGGCCGTCGTTCCTTCGCAGGTCGATCAGCTTACCGAATATGACAGCGTTGTGCTGAATAACGTTGCCGCAACCAGCTTGAGCCTCGACCAGCAACGTACCCTGCAGGAGTACGTGCGCCGTGAAGGTCGTGGGCTGGTTGTGGTCGGCGGGCAGACGAGCTACGCCAAGGGCGGGTACATGGATAGCACACTCGAAGAGATACTGCCTGTGTCGTCGCGCCCGGACCCACGCCCCGAGAAAGGCGAGACAGCTTTGATCCTTATCATGGACCGCTCTTTCAGCATGGACGAGTACCGAGGGTCACGCGAGCAGAGCAAGTTCAGCATGGCTAAAGAGGCGGCCCGGCTGGCGATTGACGCGCTTCGGGAAGACGATACAGTGGGAATGCTAACTTTCGACACGGAGAATGCCTGGGCGATACCTGTCCAGAAGATTAGCGGCGAGACCGACAAAGAGGCATTCAAGCAGATCATCTCCAACCTCGAATTAGGGGGAGGCACTAGTATCTTTCCGGCAGTGCAGGAGGCCTACGAAGCGATGAGCAAAGTGAGGGCGCCGGCTCGCCACCTGGTGCTTCTCACGGATGGACGCGAGTTTGGTTCACCTTACTACGACACTTTGATAGCCCAGATCAGGTCGGAAGGAATCACGCTTTCCACCATAGGTATAGGCGAGGACGTTGATAAAGAGTTGCTAACCCGCCTTGCGCGCATGGGGCAAGGCAGGTATTACTTCACCGAGCGCCTGGAGAACATCCCCAAGATCGTCTTCAAAGAGTTGGACCTTGCGCTTAAGCAAGCAATAATAGAAGGTACGGTCCAGCCTCGCATACTCTCCCCTAGTCCCATCCTACGAGGCTTCTCACCACAGGACGTGCCCCAGCTTGGGGGCTACGACATCACCACTCCTAAAGAAGAAGCGGTGGTTGGCCTGGTCGCCGACCTACCCCACCCGTTGCTCGCGCATTGGAACTACGGCCTGGGTCGCGTGGTTGCCTTTACCTCCGATGCGGGGCCGGACTGGGCATCAAAATGGCTCACCTGGAACGATTTTGCCCGCTTCTGGGATAACGCCGTTCGCTGGTCTATGGCAAGCCCTGTCGACCGCCGCCTTCAACCGAGCATAAGGGCGGCTGACAATGGAGAGCCGTCGGTTGTCATCTCAGTAGAAAGCCTCAATGCCGACAGTGACTTTGTCGACTTGGCGGATGTGACGGCGGGCGTGCGCTCTCCCTCCGGCGTTGTGACTACTACCGAGCT
>JBBRVL010000059.1:0-13711 GCA_038246925.1 Chloroflexia bacterium | reverse complement strand
TCGTTGGATTGTGGCTGGTTTTAATATTTATCTCGTTGGGGCTGGCCCCGGGGCCTGCCCTCTTCGCAGCTGGAGGCGTCCTTCGTCTCAGGCCAAGCCGGGGGGCCGGCCCCTACGAAGTGTCCCACCGAGAATGATTAAACCCTGAGGAAAGAGGATAGGCAGGTTGACAACCCCTATGCCTCTTGTATAATCACAATAAGCGCAAACCCTTCGGGAATTACGAATTACAAATTACAAATTACGAATTGATGTGCTTCCTCGTAATTCGTAATTCGTAATTCGTAATTCGTAATTCGTATGTCCCTGGAGGCACAGCTATGAAGGCAGTTATCATGGCAGGCGGAGAAGGCTCCCGCCTACGCCCTCTTACCATCAGGCGTCCCAAGCCGATGGTGCCCGTTGTCGACCGTCCAGCCATTGTCCACATCATCGAGCTGCTGAAGAAGTATGGCATCACTGAGGTAGTGATTACCCTCCAGTACCTCGCCACCGTCATACAGGAGTACCTCGGTGACGGCACGCAGTACGGCATCAAGATACACTATACAGTCGAGGAAAGCCCCCTCGGCACGGCTGGGTCGGTGCGCCTGGGCATCGAGTGGCTCGATGACACCTTCATGGTCATCTCAGGCGACGCCCTCACCGACTTCGACCTGGGCGCAGCGGTCAAGTTCCACAAGCAGAAGAAAGCAATGGCGACCCTGGTGCTCAAGAGGATGCCAAATCCCCTCGAGTACGGCGTGGTCATCATCGAGGACGACGGGCGGGTGCGCCAGTTCCAGGAGAAACCCTCTTGGGGCGAGGTCTTCTCCGATACGGTGAACACCGGCATATATATTCTGGAGCCTAAGCTGTTTGAATATTACGAAGCCGGGCAGGTGTTCGACTTCAGCAACAACCTCTTCCCGATCCTCCTTGAAAAAGGCGACCCGATGTATGGCTACGTGGCCGACGGCTACTGGTGCGACGTCGGCTCTATCCCGGACTATATGACCGCTTCCGCTGATTATCTGGAGGGCCAGGTCAGCGTGCCCAGGCTTGGCAAAGAGACAGCAAAGGGGTCAGGCATCTGGGCCGAGGAAGAGGTCGAGATCGCCAAGGACGCAAATATTACCGGGCCTGTCTTCCTGGGGCGCGGTGTCAAGGTTAAATCAGGCGCTACCATAAAGGGGCCGTCTGTAATACGCGAGTACACGACTATAGACACGCGCGCCACTATCGACAGGGCTGTAATCTGGCGCAACTGCTATGTCGGCGAGCGAGCCGAGGTGCGCGGGGCAATCCTGCAAACACAGGTAAACGTCAAGACCCAGGCGATGGTATTCGAGGGGGCGGTGATCGGGGACGGCACCATCATAGGCAGCGGCGCGGTCATCCACCCGAACGTCAAAATCTGGCCGGACAAGGAAGTAGAGAGCGGCGCGACCGTCACTACCTCCATCATCTGGGGGGCGCAGGGGCGCAGGAGCCTCTTCGGGCGGTGGGGTGTCACGGGTCTCGTAAATGTCGACCTCACGCCTGAGTTCGCGGCCAAGTTGGGCGCGGCCTACGGCGGGATGCTCACCAAGGGCAGCACAGTCACCGTCAACCGCGACAGCCATTACACTCCGCGCATGATCAAGCGGGCCATTATCGCGGGCCTGCCGTCGGCTGGTATCAACGTGCTCGACCTACGCAACGTTCCGATCCCGGTGGCGCGCCATTATACGCGAGTGATAGGCGCGGCGGGCGGTGTCCACGTGCGAATCAACCCGTTCGATGCCCGTGTGGTCGATGTCAAATTCTTCGACCGCCGCGGTCTCGACCTTGACAAAGCGACCGAGCGCAAAGTGGAAGGTCTTTTCTTCCGGGAGGACTTCCGCCGCGTCTACCTGGAGGATGTGGGACGGATCGACTATGCGAATGATGTTGAGCAATTGTACGCCAAAGACTATCTATCGCAACTGAACATCGAAGCTATAAGGGATGGCGAAGGCTACAGCCGCATCGCTGTTGACTACGCCCACTCCTCGCCCAGCTTTATCCTACCCGCTTTGCTCGGCAAGCTGAATGCAGATGTGGTAGCCATCAACGCAGTAGTTCAGGAGCAGCAGCTTTACCAGACTCCCGACCAGTTCGAGAAGGCAATGCAAAGGCTGGGCGCGATAACCAAGACCCTACAGGCAGGCTTCGGTGTCCGCCTTGACACCGGTGGCGAGCGCATCTACTTCGTTGACGAGCGTGGCGAGCAAGTAACTGGGATGACAGCCCTCGCCGTGATGTGCGACCTTGCCCTATCACAGGCGAACAAAGCTGCCAAATCCCAGGCGCACGGTGACGAGCCTGCTGAAGGCAATTCTGGGGTGCCAACGGGGCCACTAAAACCCAAAACCCAAAACCCAAAATCGATAGTGGTGCCCGTCTATGCACCCTCCATATTCGAGGAGATTGCCAAGAAACATGATGCCGAGATCGTCCGCACCCGCTTCAATTCGTACGCGCTCATGTCGGCTGCGCTCAAGCAGGGAGTGGTAGTGGCAGGTGATGGGCAGGGTTCATTCATCTTCCCGCCGTTCCAGCCGACCGCCGACGGTCTTTTCACCATATCTAAGCTCATGGAGCTAACCGCGCTCGCAAAGACCAGGTTTACCCAGGCTATCGAGAACCTGCCCAGATACGCAATGGCCTCCACGCGCGTGCCGTGTCGCTGGGAAGACAAAGGCCGCGTGATGCGTATCCTCAACGAGCAGTACCGCGACAACACAGCCAAGCAGGTAGACGGCGTGAAGATCAACCTCGGCAACGGCGAGTGGGCGCTTATCCTGCCGGACTCCGACCGTCCACTCTTCCACGTCATAGCCGAAGCCGACACGGATGCGGAAGCAAGGCAGCTAGTGGACAAGTATTCGGGCTTGGTGCAGGGGTTGCAGTAGCCCCATGAAGAATGCAGCCTAATAGGAAAGGCACAAAGATGACATTGTCAATTACAAAGGAAACAATCCCTCTTAAGATGGATACAGGCGGGTCTCTACGTGTTGGCGGCACACGAGTAACTCTCGACACTGTAGTAGCAGCTTTCAATGAAGGTGCGACCTCTGAGGAGATTATGCAGCAATACCCTTCGCTCAAGTTGGCCGATATCTACTTCGCAATAGGATATTATCTACGGCGACGGGGGGAGGTCGAGGCGTACCTGAGTGAGCGAGCGGCACAGGCGGACGCCGCAAGACAACGATATGCTTCCCCTGTTGACTTGCAAGAGCTGCGCGAGCGCCTGATGGCTCGCCATGCTGACGAGAACAGATAGGTTGCCCCGGTTCCTGGCTGACGAGAACTTCAACAATGACATACTTAGGGGATTGTTGCGTCAGATGCCGAATTTAGATATCCTTCGAGTCCAAGATGTAGGTTTGAGCGGCATGGGTGACCCAGATGTGCTCGAGTGGGCAGCAAAAGAGGGTAGGGTATTGCTTACCCATGATGTAACAACCATGGCTGGTTTCGCTTACAACCGAATTGACGCGAACCAACTTATGCCGGGAGTTCTTGAGGTAAGCCGCTCCCTTCGCACAGGGCCAGCTATTGAGAGCATACTCCTGATGGTAGCTGCTAGCTTTGAAAGCGAGTGGGTAGGACAGGTACGCTATCTGTCACTTCTATAGACTTCATGCAGCTATTATTCGCCCCCATCCCCAACGCCGTCCGGCCGCATGCGCATCCCCATGTGAGTTATAAATGAAGTTTACTATTACTCTGTTCCAGGATGAAGATGGAATGTTCATAGCCGAATGTCCATCTATCCCTGGTTGTATAAGTCAGGGGAAAACTGAAGAAGTAGCTGAAAAGAACATCCGTGAGGCAATAAAGGAGTGCCTGGAAGTGCGCTCAGAAAAAGGTATGCCTCTTCTGTGAACTTACAAGAGCTTCATGATCGCTTTGCCACATTATGACTTTGCTCGCCTACCAACCAGCACGATAGCAACGACCCCCAAAATCCAGATAGACAGCCAAGCGGTGGGAGCCGCGTATTGAATGGTCCTAAACCAATCTATGCGATCCTGATACTCGACTGCGCTAATACGTCCATCGTCGAAGTCTATTGATGCGTAAACCTGCCCCAAGCCGCCGTATTGTAGTAAATAAGCCACAATAATCATACCGAAGAGACCTACCCCAAACGTCCACCAGACAAGACAGCCGCATCCATCGAAATTACTTCTTGGCAACCTCGTCTGATCACCTTGCAGATCCTCTGTCTGGCTCATAGATTTACCGTTCTATTTGCGCCTACTATAGATCAGCCACATCCTCATCACCCGGCCCCGCATCCCCTTCCAACCCGATAGCCATGAGATACCCCCTCGCCCTTTCCGCCAGAGGATACTTGGCGACCAGCTTCCAGAACCTCGCCGAGTGGTTCGCCTCCACGAGGTGGGCAAGCTCGTGTACCAACACGTAATCTAGCACCCACAGCGGTAGTGTCGCAACGCGGTCAGAGATACGTATCGTGGCGGTGGAAGGGGTACACGAGCCGTAGCGCTTCTCTTGGTTCGTGACCCACTTTATCTCCCGTACCTCCAGCCTGCCGCCGAAGTATTTCTCGTTGAGGTCCGCCGCCCGACGCTTCAGGTTCGGCAACTTCCCCTCGCCCACTGCCCGCCGCCTCTCCTTCTTCAACACCCGAGGCACTAGCTTATCGACCAGCTCCTTTTCCTCAGCAGGTGAAAGGTGGGCCGGTACGCGCACCACAAGCCTGCCGTCCACCATGCGGGCGGTGGCGGTCCTTGTGCGGTTGGGCGAGCGTATTATCTCGATGGGTAGATGTTCGAGCATTAAGGGTGTAGTTTCGTACTCTCCCTTAGTCGTTCTTGGGTAAGATCACGTGCTTCAGAGATTGTTGGGCAAGTCAGCAACAGATCTAACATGACCCAAACGCGACCACTCGGCCAGATACTGCCTGTCATCACCTCTCTGTGAGGTATGATTGCCGGGCCAAGCGTGTATAAGAAATGCGCGGCTTTATCCAAAGCACGCCATTTTGCGCCATCTATCTCTGGTAAGTCGTCAGATATGTTGGTGACGTCAGCCATAACTTTATAGTCATCAACGTGATGAACGCTCTGCAGTTTGCCATCGTAGCGGAAACCAATATAATTTGGTGGTTCTTTAGGCCAACCGGGACCGAAAGGGTGGAAGTAGCGCTGCTTATCGGTTACCATCTTGCGCCATGAGATAGAAGACCACCCTGGTGTGCCATGGCCTAATGCGACTACATAGACGAGATTGGACGTTTGATTCTGCATGCTCATCAATCCTTCCAAATAACGGTGGAGTTCCCGCAACAGACGTTTCTCGGCGTGGTTACTTACCCCAATACTTTGACTTGCAATATCCGCTACCTGTTTCCAACTCAGATAACGCAAAGGTATGCCGTCTACCGTCTGAGGAAGTTTGCTTAGCGCGTAGTCGGTTGTGCATTCGGCCATTACCACGAGAGCATTCTCAGGGCCGGCGCCTGCAAAACGCTCTCTATATTTGTTTAGTTGATCAGAAGTAGGCAAATTCCACCCACGCTTGGCCTCGATGATGATGTGGCGATGCTCCGTTACAATCTCGATGTCAGTATAGCCATGGTCGCTGCCGAATTCTTGAAGGTGGACAGACTTATTTTCACTTACATCCTGATCAGGAAATAGACGCTTGATAAGTAGCTCAAGAAATCCATCACACCGGGCAAGCGCCCAACCAACACTGTAGGTAATATCGTTTTCCTTATTGCCTAGCAGGTCGAAGACCGTGCGTACCTTACGTCCGTGTAGAAATAGCTCTGCCATATCGCTCACGAGCCTGGTGCGTTGAGCGGCAGGGTAATCGTGAAAGTCGAGCCTCTGCCTACCTCGCTCGCCACCTCTATCGTACCTCCATGTTCCTCAACGGTGTGGCGGGCGCTCGCCAACCCTATTCCTGCGCCACTTATCTTGCCGGAGACGCTTCTCGCCCGCCGGAACCACTCGAAGATATGAGGGAGGTCTTCGGCTGAAATCCCTAGCCCCTGGTCCTTTACTATAATCACAGCTTTTCGACCCAATATGCCTTCGACCCCCGATACACTCACCTCTATCTCGCCACCTTGAGGACTGTACTTGATAGCGTTTGAGAGAATATTCTCGATTACCCTCTCCAACCTGTTGGCATCCCAGACCCCTGTTATCCTGCCTTGATTTGCGACAAAGCGAATTTGATGCAGCTCCGTGGTCCCCTGGCGATCTACGACAATCCGGCGCACAAGCCCCACTAAATCAACAGCCTTACGCTGCAACGAGAGTTGCTGCCCCGACTGGACGCCCGCGAAATCCATCAGATCGTCGAGCACGAGGTTCATCCTGGTGACGGTCGCATCGATCTTAGACAGCCCATCATTCAAGCGCTCTACCCTCGGTACGCTTGAGTTCTTTATATGCCTCTGCAATAACTGCGCGTTCCCCTTGATTGTGGCGAGGGGATTCTTCAGGTCGTGCGACACCACTGACAGGAAGCGGTCACGAGCGGATACTGATTCTTCGGCATCGGCGCGCGCCGCCCTCTCACGCGCAAGAAGCTCGTCGCGCTCTTTCTCTAACTTGACCCGCTCACTAATATCACGGATGATCGAGAGCATCGCCGACCTGTGGCCGTCTTGCTGTATGAAACCGATGCGTGATTCGACGATACGTAGGGTGCCGTCAGCCCTGCGGACAACGCTCTCAAATGCGGGAGTTTCTTCGCCCTGGAAGATCACTTTGTATCGCTCTACAACTGAGATTCGCTTTTCGGGCGGGAATATGATTGCAAAGCATTTGCCTATTATGTCTTCAGCCGAATACCCGTAGAGTCCATAATAGGCAGGGTTAGCCGCCAATACCACACCCTCGGCGTCGCTGAGAGACATCGCATCGGCAGAATGCTCCCACACAGCTAGAAGCTGCACGTCATTCCCCTTGAGCATATCTTGCACGTGTTTACCCTGGGCCTCAGAGTAAGTCATATATCTATGCCTCCGAAGTCGTAATGCAGCCGGATTGTCGCTGGTACTATACATTATACTTGAATCAGTCTCACACGCACCACTTTCGGTCAGGAACGCTAGCCCGAATTTCCTATTCTATCAGAGCGCATTTTCTTACTATTTTTGGTACTATTATGATAGCTTGGCAGGTAGCTTGGCTACCTGCCAAGCTATATTCCCATATGCTGTGGGTCGGCTGCGTGCCATCTGCAACTGATAGACTGCCCATAGCAATAATTTGAATTGTGCCGAACGTCGGATTAAACCCGGAAAGGGAACACGAATGCGCGTGATGAGACGGCTTCTATTAGCCACGGTCTTTTTATTCCTATCGACTGGTGGCCCTTCTCCTCTGGGGTTGGCGCAGGCGCAGGGGACACCTCCTCCCTCCGCCGAGTCTCGTTCCTTCCCCGAAACCAAACAGACCGTGAAGGGCTATTTCTGGAAGTATTGGCAGGAGCATGGTGGCCTCCCGCAGCAGGGTTTCCCGATCTCAGGCGAGATACAGGAACGGAGCGAGATCAACGGTAAGACCTACCTGGTGCAGTACTTTGAGCGTGCGGTGTTTGAGCTGCACAATGAGAACCAACCGCCTTACAACGTCTTGCTCTCTCTCGTCGGTGTCACCCGCTACAAGCAGAACTACCCTGGCGGCGCACCCAATCAGAAGGCCAACAGCGATCCGGGCACGGTCCTCTTTCCACAAACAGGTAAGAAAGTAGGCGGCGCATTCCTGGCATACTGGAAGGCCTCGGGCAGCGTTGCCCAGCAGGGCTATCCCATCTCCGAGGAGTTCCAGGAGAAGAGCGATCTCGACGGCAAGACTTATACAGTGCAGTACTTCGAGCGTGCAGTGTTCGAGTTCCACCCTGAGAACAAGCCGCCTTATAATGTGCTTCTGTCTCAGCTTGGCACTTTCCGCTATAAGGCCAAGTATGCTCAGGCGGGCGGTGTGCCACCTCCACCCGCGCCGCCTCCCGCACCCGGCCCTTTGCCCACTCCTTCTGGTCCCCTACGCGACTGGATAGAGCCTGTGAACGTATCCAACAACCCGATGTACGACAACAACCCCTCCATTGCTGCCTCTCCGATCAACGGTGGGATGACTATCGGCTGGGAGCAGCGGGATGACCCGACCGACAGCAACTTCATTCGCGTCTCCAGTATAAGTTCGCCTGCGGATCCCTTCCGCTCGATAAAACTGCGTAGCGCTGTTTTCAAGAACTCAGGTGGGGTCAAAGTCAGACATGACTCGTTGGGCCGCCGCCATGTGATCTGGTGGGAGCAGCCCGCCGACGTGCTGTGCGACTACTATACCCGTATCGAGGTGGATGGAAGCGTGTCGCCTGTTGAAACGGTGCCTAATACGTGTGGCAGGAGGCTGAAGGGCACTGCGCTTGCCATTGGGCCGGACAACAGCGTGCATGCGTTGTTTGGAGAGGATAATGTCAACGTGCTCTATTATCAGCGGGCCGAGAACGGCACATGGACTTCGCAGGGTGAAGCCGTAACCGGTTCAGGCGCGCCTACATCCGTGGCGTTGGAGGTCGGGACTCAGGGCACCGTGATGGCCGCGTACAGGGCCGCGGGGCCGGGCGGCAACACCGATATCTATGCCGCGAACCGAACTGGGTCAAACGCCTGGGCGGTGGAGAATGTTTCCTCCAACTGCTGCGACGGCTGCCCCGGCAACACCAAAACCTACCTTCCCGCGCTTGCGGCCGACCCATCGGGCAGTGGTGGCATACGCATGAGTTGGTCAGACGAGCAGTGCGATCCCCGCTCTGAGACGAGGCTCACCGACCTTTACTACCGTGAATGGCTACCTGGCAGGGGCTGGTTTAGCGGTCCGGCGCGGATAGTGCGTGATGCGGGCGAGACATACACAAGCGCCTTGGTCGTTGATATGTCTGGTACTGCACACATAGTCTACGAGAGTGATACCGAAACAGGCAGGCGCGGCAACTACCGCATCTCCTATGTGAGTGGCTCAGGCAACGCATTCAGCGCGCCCACCGTGCCATTCGCAGCCTGGGGAGCGGGCAGCAGCTACCAGAAAGCCCCCACCATTGATTACAGCAGGGGCTGGTTGCATATAGCCTTTAACACTGACCGCGACGGCAACAAAGAGGTCTATTACTCGAACAAGCAGGTCGGTAGGTAGCTCCATGAATTACGAATTAGCCGTCAGCTATCAGCTATCAGCTATAAAACATAACAACAATAAACATCTTGGCGAGATGAGCGAAGCGAACTATTGGCGCTCTTGGCGTCTTGGCGGTTTCGTCTAATTCGTAATTCAGGCAGCCAGGATCGCCGTCCTGAGCGTATCTATTTCCTGGCGGATGCGGGCGATGTCGCGGGCCGAAATATTCTGGTGGATAGGGTCGCCGTCGTGCATGCGGTGCTTACGAAAGGCAAGCTCGGTTGCCAGGTCGAAGAATCGGCCCGTCTGCCTCCAGCGCTTGAAGCCCCACGATGTGAGCGTCTTCCACCTCGCTCCCCAGCGCTTGCGTCCCGAGGTGAGGATATCGTACTCGTCCGGGGTAAAGCGCCCAAGCGCCACCTCCTCCCTTAGCGTCTCCCGTATGACGTGGCCCTCCCGAACACTTGACGCTATTGCCACCCCCACGATGAGCAGCACACCCCCATAATCGCTGACGAGCGCACCAAGACAGGCCCCTAGCACAAGCCCACTGTTGCTCTCATCATCAGCGAGAAAGCCCACAGCACTTACAAGAGCATTATGCATCCCGTGGAAAATCATAGCCACGCCTAGCCCAAGCGAAGGCACAAGCCCTTTCTGCCACCCTACACGAAGCGAGCGCGCCAGGCCTAGCGCCGCCCCGGTAAAGGCCGTGAACATACTGTGGTTCAGCCCGAATATGCCCGCTCGCAATGCCCACAGCGTCACCATCTCATCTACGTTCGGCTCGCCTACTCCGAGGTCGCTGTTGGGGTAAGCAGCCGAGGCGAAGTAAAGTACGTTCTCGACAAAAGCGAAGCCCAATCCGACCATCGCGCCATAGATCACACCGTCCAGCACATTATCAAACTCACGCTTGTATGCGATGAACAGCACGACAAGGATGATTGCCTTGACCGCTTCCTCCACAATCGGCGCAACCAGGCTGGCTGTCGTGATATCACGCTCGGCATCGCCTGGGATGAACTGCTGAAGTGGTACGTCGAGACCAAGCTCCAGCACAAGGGCAAGGATTATGGCAGGCAGCGCACCCCACACAAACGCCACCAGCAAGAGAGGCACAGGCTCTTTCTCGTACCTATCTAGCCACCATATCATCAATGCATAGATGATGGTAGGCACGAAGGCAAGCACAGCTGCCAGGGTCAGTACTGACGTAAAATCCATAGTGCGGGCAACCTCGCGTGGTAAATATCCGGTTGAATATGCGGAATTGTACAACGGCCCTATGCGGGCGCGCAAGCTAACGAGATCAGGAAGCAGCAAACGTCAGGCTTTATAATAATTACGAATTACGGATCAAACGCAAAGACGCAGAGGTAGCGATATTGCAATCCGATATTGCGATGCAGTAACATAAGGGTGGTGCTTGTTATACTCCCACTCTCCCTTTACTTTTTCTTGCACCCTGGTCTTAGCTTAGAGGCTATTTATGTCCCAGCCGCCAACGGGTACGGTCACCTTTCTCTTCACCGATATCGAGGGCAGCACCAAACGCTGGGAGCAATACCCCCAGCAGATGAAGGCTGCCCTCCAGCGTCATGACAGCATCCTAAGTGCTGCCATACAGACGAGCGGAGGATACATCTTCAAGACTGTAGGAGATGCCTTCTGTGCTACGTTCTCCTCTCCCCACGATGCCCTTCAAGCAATACTTTCTTCTCAGAAGACTCTTCACCAGGAGAACTGGCCTGGTGAGATAGGTGCCGTAGCAGTACGTGCTGCCTTGCACACCGGCACACCTGACCAGTGGAACGGTGACTACTTTGGTCCTCCCGTAAACCGAGTGGCTCGATTGCTCTCGGCGGGGCATGGTGGTCAGACCCTCCTCTCCCTTGCTACCCAGGAGCTTGTGCGCGATCATCTCCCTATAGGAGTAGAACTACTTGACATGGGAGAGCGCCGCCTGAAAGACCTGTTCCGCCCAGAGCATATCTTCCAGGTCCAGGCTGCGGACCTTCCCTCCCAGTTCCCACCCCTCAATACCCTCGATGCCAGACCTAACAACCTCCCTGTTCAACCTACCCCTCTCATCGGCAGGGAGAAGGAAGTCAGAGAGATCGCAGCGACCCTCCGACGTTCGGATGTGCGCCTGCTCACTCTGACGGGTCCAGGCGGCACAGGCAAGACTCGCCTGGGGCTGCAAGTGGCAGCGGACATGGTAGATGAGTTCTCGGACGGAGCTATGTTCGTCAATCTGGCCCCTATTATGGACCCTGCTCTGGTAGTCTCCACTGTCGCGCAGACGCTGGGGGTCAAGGAGGCTGGTGGCACGCCACTGGTAGATAGTCTCAAGAGTTACCTGAAAGAGAAAGGACTGCTCCTACTGCTCGATAACTTCGAGCAGGTGATAAGCGTTGCCGCTCAGGTGGCCGACCTCCTATCGGCAGCACCCAGGTTGAAGGTGCTGGTCACAAGCCGGGAGCTACTCCAGGTAAGGGGAGAGCGCAACTTCCCTGTCTCCCCCCTCGATCTGCCGGATAGAAGGCACCTGCCACCGCTGGAACGGTTGACCCAGTACGATGCTGTGCGCCTCTTCATCGAGAGAGCGGTAGCTGTCAAGCCGGACTTCGCCGTCACCAACGACAACGCACCGGCGGTGGCGGAGATATGCATACGGCTGGACGGCCTTCCATTGGCGATAGAGCTAGCAGCAGCCCGCATCCGGTTGTTACCTCCACAGGCGATGCTCTCTCGCTTGCAAAACCGCCTCAACCTGCTTACGGGAGGCGCAAAAGACCTATCTACCCGCCAGCAGACCCTCCGAGGGGCTATAGAGTGGAGCTACGACCTGTTGACTGACGGTGAGAAGAGGCTTTTCCGCCGTCTCGCAGTGTTTGTTGGTGGACGCAGCCTGGAAGCCGTCGAAGCTATATGCAATGCAGATGGCGACCTGGGGATAGACGTGCTGGATGGTGTCTCGTCTCTGGTAGATAAAAGCCTGCTCAGGCAAGATGAGGGGGTGGGTGGAGAGCCTCGGTTCGTGATGCTGGAAACGATACATGAGTATGCAAGGGAGAAGCTGGAGCAAAGCGAAGAGGAAGCCGAGTTGAAGTCCAGACACGCGGCATACTTTTCCAACCTTGCCGAGCGTATCGAACCCGAACTGATAGGACCTGAGCAAGTCCAGTGGCTAGATACCCTTGAGGAGGAGCACGACAACCTGCGTGCTGCCTTGCGCTGGTCACTGGATACGCGGCCTCGCCTGGCCCTGGGGCTGGCAGGAACGCTCGGACAGTTCTGGTGGCGAAGGAACTATTACTCGGAAGGGAGGCAGTGGCTGGCTGAGGCGCTGGCCAGGTCCGCTGAAATCGAGGGCGAACACGCATTGCGGGCTAAAGCTCTGCTGTGGTCAGCCACGCTCGCCAATCGACAAAGCGAAGATGTAACGGTCGTCCACAGGGCAGCTGAGGAGAGCGTGCTGGAGGCAGAGCGCGCAGGCGACGTGCGGGTGAAGTGCGACGCATTGATTACACTGTCTTTAGCTGCCTATCGCCTGAACGGTCCTGCTGCCAATAGGCAATATGTAGAGCTAGCACTGGAAGCAGCACGCGCAGCAGGGGACAGGTGGAGTGAGGCCAGGGCTATGTACCAACTTGGGAACGTCAGTCTCACGGCCGGGGAATACGCCTCTGCGAGGGATCTGTTTGAGCGCAGCCTGGCAATCTTCCGTGAGCATGGCGACCTGAGCAACATAGCATTAGCCATCAACAACATCGGCCTTGTGGCAGACTACCAGGGTGATATAGCGTCCGCTACAGCCGCTTACGAAGAGGCGCTTCGTATCTCAAGGCTACTCAAGGACAGGTGGGGAATCGCAATGTACCTTGGTAACGTCGGCACTATGCAGCGAGCCATGGGCGACTACCCTGCAGCGCGTAGCATGCTCGAGGAAGCTGAGACCATTGGCCGAGATTTGGGAGATCTATCGGGATTATGCATCGATCTTTTCAATCTGGGATTTGTGCTCTTGCTGATGGGTGACTACCCCGGAGCACGAGCCGCTCTTCGTGAGTCCTCTGATACAGCATTTAGGGCAAATTACAGAGAAGTGGCTGCAGAAAGCACGCAGTGGCTGGGGCGGTTGGCGATACAGGAGGGAGATCACATGGAGGCAATCAGGCTGCACCGAGAAGGGTTACGCCTGATAGCTGACACACAGAATAAGGTTGTGACAGCACAGTGCCTTGCCAGGTGTGGATGGGCTGAAGTGGCGCACGCCCACGCATTGACGAAGCAAGCAGGCGACGGGGGCAGCACGACTGCATTTAGTCTTGTACAACGGGGAGTACGATTACACGCATGCGCGCAAGAGGCTCTAAACAGCATTGGAGTAACTATCTATCATGAGGAAAAGTCCTTCGAGCAGGAGAGCATACAGACCGCCCGCGTGATCCTGGGCGAATCCGGTTTCGATGCTGCCTACGCCGAAGGAGCCACCATGAGCATGGAAGAGGCCATCGAGTACGCGCTGAAGG
>JBBRVL010000058.1:0-13818 GCA_038246925.1 Chloroflexia bacterium | reverse complement strand
TGTGTCCTCTGTGCTCTTTGTGTTCTTTGTGATTAAAACCGGTCCGTTGTTACCACCGTGCCAAAAACAACGGTTATGAGTATACTATAGCCAAATATTGGCTTATTGTGCGGCTTGGGGCGTAACCTACCCGCAGACAGATTTTCAACGTAGAAGGGGAGTGCAAAGATGCCTGCTAAGAAAGACGCTAAAGGAACCACGGCCACAAAGACTAAGGCAACCACAGATACGACCGAGAAGAAAGAAGACTCGAACGGCGCGCGACCGAAGGGTCTTGAGGGTATAGTCATAGGCAGTAGCTCGATCAGCCTCGTGGAGGGGACCGAGGGTCGCCTGAGCTACCGTGGCTACCAGATACAGGACCTCGCGGAGAAGTCGTCTTTTGAAGAGGTTTTCTACTTGCTGATCCACGGTGAGCTACCCAACAAGCAGCAGCTATCTGACTTCGAGGACTTGATGCACGCCCGCCGTGACGTACCCGAAGAGGCTATGACTGTGCTGCGCGTCCTCCCTAAGGGCGGTCAGCCTATTGATGTCCTCCGCACAGTAGTCTCAACCCTGGCCCTCCTCGACCTCGACGTAGACAACACCCAGCGCGAGGCCGTCATAGACAAAGCTATCACCCTCGCCGCCCAGATGCCGACCATCACGGCAGCTTACGACCGGCTGCGCCAGGGCAAAGAGCCTGTGGCCCCCAACAAAGAGTTAGGCCACGCCGCCAACCTTCTCTATATGATGACCGAGGCCGCACCCTCCAACGAGGATTCCAGCGCGCTCAATACCTACTTCGTGCTGGCCGCCGAGCATAGCTTCAACGCTTCGACCTTCACCGCCAAGGTAGTAATCTCCACACTATCCGATTACTATTCAGGCATCGTGGGCGCTATCTCGTCGCTCAAGGGCGCGTCCCACGGCGGGGCCAACCAGAAGGCGATGGAGATGATGATCGAGGTCGGAGAGCTTGACAATGTGCAGGCCTTCATCGACTATGCGCTTACCACCAAGCGCCGCCTGATGGGTATGGGCCACCGCATCTACAAGACGTACGATCCCCGCGCCGCACAGCTCAACGAGCACGCCAGAATCGTCGCGGGCAGGAGCGGCAACACCAAGTGGTACGAGATCGCCCATAAGATAGATGACATCTCCCACAGCCACCCCTACTTCGCCGAGCGCAAAATCTACCCGAACGTCGAGTTCTATTCGGCACCGCTCCTCTACACCCTCGGTTTCCGGCCCGACATGATGCCCGCCCTCTTCGCATGCAGTCGCGTCAGCGGGTGGACAGCCCACGTGCTGGAGCAGCTAGAAGACAACCGCATCATCCGCCCCAACGCCGAGTACGTAGGCTCCGCGATAAGAAAGTATGAGCCGATAAGCAAGCGGAAATAAAAGCGAAATAGGCCATGAGGGGAGCTAAACAGGCTCCCCTTTGTTCTTTGCAGGGTTTGTGGATGGCTTATGAGTGATACCGTCTACTATTCAGATAGCTCTATCCAAGTAACAGATAAGGAGATAAAGCTCCCACATCGTAAGTACAGTCTGCACGATGTGAGGTCGGTAGGCATCGCTTCCATGGGCATCGAGGCTACCACGCTACGCAACGGGCGATTCTTTTATATGTACGCTATCTACGTCCTTGGGACACGTCTAATAGAAGAGCCTGATGCCTTACGCTTCAGCATAAACCTGAGAGAAGGCGTGCCCGTCTTCGACATAGGGCTTGTATACGTCTTTATTTCTATAGTCATCGCTGCGCGAGCATATGTACTGTATAAGTCCAATTCAAATAGACAGAAGCAAATCTTCATAGCTACAATCTCAGGATCCTTTAGCAAAGCCATTGCCGCCGCTTCACTTCGCAAGGACTACGTTGAAGAGGTTGCTGATGCTATCAAACGAGCAGTTAGTGGAGTAAGCCCGAACACAACTCAATCACCAGAAGAGCCAAATAACGGGCACGATGTTCTATTTTACCAATACGAGGCCGACGGGCAGAACAGGCAAGGCGTTTGGCTAGATGGGAAAGTATATAATGCACAAGATTTAAGGATACCTGAGGAAGTAAGCGCCTGGACGTACCCACAGGGTGCCTTAGTCGGCCTGATCGCAGATATTAGCATCCTGTGCATTCTCATCTCTCTCATCTGGGCCCGAATTATTCCAGAGGGAGGCTTCCCGAGTGTGGGAATTGCACTTATTCCAATCTTTGGTTCCTATTTAGCTATTAACTCTACAATGTGGCTGAGAGGGTGGCGTGAAGTCTACTTAGTCAAACTACTTACATCGTCATGGACAGATTATGTTTTTGCTTCTATTGATGCCCAACGTGTCCAAAAGGTAGTTGACGCACTTTCTCCTCTTAGTTTATACAGCAATAGTTCGCGTTACATCGCTGACAGTGTTGTAGAAGTAAATGATACAATGGCTCGATTTGGCAGGAGAAAATTCCCCATCGAGGATATTCAGACACTTGATGTCCAGATAATGAAATCGAGTAGCCGCAAACAGCTTTGGTTTGGTACTGCCGCCCTAACTCTAGCAGCCGCACTAGTAGCACTTGACTTCTATCTTGGTTCTGACAATGCCCATTGGCTTGCGATTCTCACTGCACCGCTCCTCATCCTGCCTGGTGTAGTGCTCATCCTAATGTCAAACAAGACCACTTATCCCCTCACCCTGCAAGGCCGCTTCGGGGAAGTACAGGCATACAGTTCACATAGCGAGTTGTACGTTCGCAAAATCGCCACCGCGCTGAGAAGAGTAATCATGCAGAAGCGCGAAGGTATGGAGGCCCAAAGCTCGTGAGGGTCATCTCTACCGTAGCCCACATGCGTCAGTTGAAGTCCGGTACGTCGCTGGACGTGAATATTGGTTTTGTGCCCACTATGGGCTACCTCCACGCAGGCCATCTGTCGCTCGTGGAGATGGCTCGCTCACGGGATGATGTGGTGGGCGTTAGCATCTTCGTCAACCCGACGCAGTTCGGGCCGAATGAAGACCTGAGCCGCTATCCACGCGACATGGAGCACGACCTCGACATGCTCAAGGAGGCAGGGGTAGATTGGGTATTTACCCCTTCCGCCGACGAGATATATCTGCCCAGCTACTCCACCTACGTCGAGGTGCGCGACGTGACCACGCACCTAGAGGGAGAGGTGCGGCCAGGCCACTTCCTCGGTGTGGCAACGGTGGTAGCAAAGCTGTTTAATATCGTGCAGCCTACGCGCGCATATTTCGGGCAGAAAGACGCGCAGCAGGTAGCTGTCATACGCAAGATGGTGCGCGACCTCAACTTCCCGCTCGAAGTAGTAGTTGGTGAGACGATACGTGAAAAGGACGGGCTGGCGATGTCGTCGCGCAACGTCTATCTCAACCCGGAGGAGAGACAGTCCGCGCTCGTGCTCTACAGGGCATTGAACGCGGCAAAGAAGCTCTGGCAAAATGGTGAGAGGCGCGGCACATTTCTGCGCGAAGCAATGAGCCAAGTGTTAGCCGCCGAGTCGCTTGCTCGACCGGATTATGTCAGTGTAGCCGACCCCATCACCCTACATGAGCTTGACGATAGTGGAGATGCAGAGGAGGCGCTGGCATCCCTCGCCGTGAGGATAGGCAAGACGAGGCTGATAGATAATTTGATACTGGGGCCTGAAACATAAAATATGCAGGGCAAACTATGCTTTTAGCCATCGAAGTAGGCAACACGAATACGGTCATCGGCCTCTATCAGGGGGAGACATTAGCCGCGGACTGGCGCATGGCGACCGTGCGTGAGAAGATGGCCGACGAGTGGGCAGCCACCCTCATCACACTGCTGACCCACCGCGGCTACAACATGGCCGACATCGACTCCGCGATATGCTCGAGTGTAGTCCCTCCCGTCAACAGAGCATTACGAGAGATGGTCGAGGATTACCTGCACACGACCTTGATGTTCGTAGAGCCTGGCATCAAGACGGGCGTCAAAGTCAACGTTGATAACCCGCGTGAGGTGGGATCCGACCGCATCGTGAACACCCTCGCTGCACACACGCGCTACGGTGGTCCCGCCATCGTGGTCGACTTCGGCACATCCACCAACTTCGATGTGGTCTCGCCCGATGGAGAATACCTGGGCGGGGCAATCTCCCCCGGCCTCGGCATCTCGCTCGACGCCCTTTTCAGGAACACTGCCCAGCTCAGGCGGGTAGAGCTGGTAGCCCCGAAGTCCTCGATAGGCAAAAATACGGTTGCGTGCATGCAATCCGGCCTGGTATGGGGATATGTCGGCCTGGTCGAAGGGCTAGTCTCGCGCATCAAGAAAGACATGGGCGACATCGGCACCAACGCAAAGGTGATCGGCACAGGCGGCCTGGCAAAGCTCATCGCCGAGCACTCCGACTGCATGGACATAATCGACCCCAACCTCACCCTCGATGGCCTGCGGATGATTTATGATTTGAACAAGGAGGTATAAAACCCTAATTGTCCTCCGTGTTCTTTGTGATAAAACAACCAAATTCTCATAGGAGGTAACTCATGGGTAAAATCGCAAAAGTACAACTGGCCCGCGCGGTCGGCGCAATGGCAATCGGAGCTGTGGCCCTCGGCGCTGTAGCTATAGGGCGGCTGGCTGTCGGCAGGATGGCAATAGGCAAGTTATCAATCGGCGAGCTTGAAGTAGATACGCTGCGGGTACGCAAGCTCGAAGTGCTCGAACAAGATTAACGAGAGGCTAGACAATATATGCAAGACAAGCGAATAGTGCTCGGTGTATCGGGTGGGATAGCTGCGTATAAGGTGGCTGACCTGGCCTCCAAGCTTGTGCAGGCAGGCGCAATCGTAGACGTGATAATGACGTTGGGCGCTCAGAAGTTCATCACCCCCCTCACCTTCCAGGCTATCACCAAGCGCCCTGTACGCACCGACATCTACTCCGACTGGCTGGGTGAGGATACTGGACACGTGGGGCTGGCGCATAATGCCGATCTGATTGTGGTAGCGCCCGCTACCGCCAACACAATAGCCCGCCTTGCCCTCGGCCTTTCAGATGACCTGCTCTGCGCGGTCTACCTCTCCACTCACGCCCCTGTCCTTATCGTGCCCGCGATGGAGAGCGGCATGTTCCTACACCCAGCCACCCAGGGCCACCTCGAAACGCTCAAGAGCAGGGGCGCAACCGTGATGCAGCCCGGCGAAGGCCATCTGGCGTCCGGCGCAACCGGCATAGGCAGGCTGCCTGAAGTAGCCGAGATATTATCTGCAATCAGACGTGCCCTCGGCGCGAACGGCCCACTCGCCGGAAAGAAGGTGGTGGTAACAGCCGGTGGAACCCAGGAGCCTCTCGACCCGGTACGCTACATAGGCAACGGCTCCTCAGGCAAGATGGGATATGCCATCGCGGAAGAAGCATATTACGCCGGGGCCGAGGTAACGCTGATAACAGGCGCAGCATCAGTGCCTGTGCCTTACGGCGTAACGCTTGTGCGCGTCAGGACCGCCCGCGAGATGGAGAAAGCAGTCGGAGAGGCAATCGAAGGGGCAGATGCTCTCATCATGGCTGCCGCCGTAGCCGACTACGCTCCAATCGAGGTCTCCAAACAGAAAATTAAAAAGACGGGCGACACCCTCAACATCGCCCTCGAACGCAACCCTGACATCCTCCTGAACCTTGCAGCCAGGGAACTAGCCGGCCTCGTTCGTATCGGCTTTGCCGCCGAGACAGAGAACCTACTCGATAATGCCCGCAGTAAACTAGAGAAGAAAAAGCTTGATATGATAGTGGCGAACTACGCGGTAGCCAGCATCGGCACAGACAACAGCGCTCTCACCTTCATCACCCGCGACGGCAAAGTAGAAGAGCTGCCGCCGATGAACAAGCGCGACAGCGCCCGTCTTATACTCGATAAATTGATAGAGATAATGAATCGTGGGTAGCTCTAACCCTCGTCTTTCGTCAACATATTACTTCCCTCACTCAAAGCTACAAACATAACCAATTGGACATAATATTCTGCGCGCAACCCATAACAAAGCTGCCGGTTGTGCGTTGTATAGTGTGCAAAAGGTAACAAAGTTCACTACAATTATTTAGATAACGCCATAGCAAGTCATACGTCCTATACTCTGGTGTGGTAGAACGAACCTTAGAATTGACGGAGATACGTCCAAGATATGCGCAAGGAAGAGTTGATAGAGCAGTGCTTACAGGCTCTTGCATCAGGGCAGGAGTTGCCGCCTGACCTTGCCCGCTACCTGGTACGTCACCCGGAGCAGAGGGCAGAGGTAGAAGACCTCCTCTCAATTGCCCAGAGCGTGGCGCATCTCCCCCGGGCCAAGCTCTCACAGGCGTCCCGCACTCGCATGCAGGAGAGGCTCGCCGAGAGGCTCAACTTCGACCCGGCCATGCTGAATGCGCCCGTTCCAGTAGTCGCGCAAGACCAGGATATTGAGCAGGAAGAAGCTATTGTCAGAAAGAAGCGCCCCTTCTCCCTCGGAAGACTCTCCGTCGCTCGTCTGCGCTACGCACCCCCTCCCATTGAAGACCCATCAGAGGCCCGAATACGCGCAGTGTTCAGTGACTTGACACCTGATGACATCCGGCGTTATATAGGGGTACGCGGAGAAGACTACCTCTATTTCCGGCAGGGTCTGCCCGGTTGGGAGCCTGTATTCGCGTTCCTGGCGTTCGTGCTTCGCAGCTTCAAACGGCTCGAAAAGCTAATGGAGCCTGGGCCGTAGCCGAATTACGACGGAACCGCCAAGACGCCAAGATCGCCAAGTAACCGCCAAGTTATTTATTGTTTGGATTACGAATTATCCTAGCTCTATTCGTAATTCATAACTCACGTTACGCAATCGTCATAGATGAGCCTATCTTTAAACACAAAGGACACAAAGAAGGGCGAAGAACACAAAGGTTTTTATATTCTGCATAGTTCCTGGCGTGCATAACTAAACCATAATAATCATTCGTGTGCTTCGCCCTTCTTTGCGTTCTTTGTGATTGAATTGTCTTGCTCCACCTTCCTCTGCGTAAGGTGAGTTCGTAATTCGTAATTCGTAATTTGTATGAATTTCTCGTTCTCTATGGACGACATGCCCCGCCTGCTGGTCATGCTTTTGCTGGCGGCAGTCTTGGGCTACCTGTCACATCTGCTGGCAGGTGGGCGGGTGCCGCTCGGCTTCTTCGGGACGATACTATTCGGCCTGCTCGGCGCGTGGGTGGCCGTCGATATAATTCGCCCTTCCATCCCGATAGCCTTTCCTAAAGAGCCTGCCTACAACAACGTAATGCTCGTCACCGCGGGGATAGGCGCATTCCTCTTTTCCCTCCTCTGGTGCCTCCTGACTGCCCGCCTCACCAGACGTCGCAGGTGATACTATCTTTTGACGGAAATCCATTCTTAATCACTAACTTGGTAATAG
Organism: Chloroflexia bacterium; assembly: GCA_038246925.1. GTDB lineage: Bacteria > Chloroflexota > Chloroflexia > QHBQ01 > JADMIH01 > JADMIH01. Next base: position 6,411 of record JBBRVL010000058.1, on the reverse strand, counting down.
TGTAGACTTGGGTAAAAGCCTCGGTAGGGGCGAACACAAGGTTCAATAGTGTCGCATAAAGATTCCGTAGGGGCAGGCCCCCGTGCCTGCCCTAAGGGGGCCGTAACTGGGCGGGTTTGGTCGGTGGCGACCAGGGCAGGCACGGGGGTCTGCCCCTACAGCACGTTCCGATTTTTAATGCGACAGCATTACCCACAAGGGGTGCCCTGTTCCTGCGCCGAATAGTTCGTGGTAGGGAAAGAGGGCACCCACAAGGGGTGCCCCTACCGAATATCTTCTCAACTTATTCTGAACAGTTGCCTAACTTGATTCTATTGTCCCATCTATTATTCTCCTCGGCAGGCTTCCTGCTGCCCGCGTATCAGGCGGCACCCTTCAGGCGATTATCCCGGCGGGAGGGGCGGGCTGGTTCCAGGCTCCTCTGCCTGACTAGATAACGGAATAACAAGTGCCTACTATCTCTCAATTCTATAGGATCGTCACGTTTCACGCATTGTACGGGAATTTGAATTGATAATCGGTATTTCACCAATTGTTATAATGAGGGGAGAGTCACCGGGGCGAGTGCGCTCGATGGTCCTGGAATGGGCAGCACTGCATCAACAAGAACTAGCAGGTGACTGGGAGCGGTGTCACAACGCCGAGCCGCCGCTACCTATCGAGCCTCTGGATTAAGGAGAAACAGAGCATGATCTTTCATGTTATATCTCAGGCAACTGCCAAACCCGATTACAAGTTGCACCTGATCTACTCTGACGGGGAGCGCGTAACAGTTGATTTCAAGCCGATAATTGAGCGCGGTGGGATATTTCAGCCCTTAGCCACTCCCCAGTTTTTCTCCCAGGTATCGATTGGTGAACGTGGCAGATATATCGAGTGGCCCGGCGGGATCGACTTCTGTGCGGATGCCCTAAGGCTGGAGGGCCAACTTGATCTCCCCGCCGAAAGCTCCACCTTACGGGCGGGCACCCACGATTGAGAAAGCTCAACCCTCTAACTCGCGTCCTCGACAGAATCCAGCTTGCCATGTCGAAGCGGCTCACCAAACCTATAACCGATATGCACGCTAAGATTTACAGCCGCACAGGTGGCTTCCTTGGTGGCCGCGTGCGCGAGACGAAGGTGCTTCTCCTCACCACAACAGGTCGAAAGACCGGGAAGCAGCACACTTCGCCGCTCAATTACCTCCCTTATCGCGGCAGCTATGTAGTCGCTGCATCTAACATGGGTAAAGACAACCACCCTGCCTGGTATCTCAACCTGACGGCGAGCCAGGCTGCAATGGTGCAGGTTGGCCGAGCTACCAGAGAAGTCCGCGCCAGGCAAGCGACTGAAGAAGAACGCGCCCGCCTCTGGCCCGAGCTTGTCAACAAGGCTCGCAATTATGGCGACTATGAAAAGATGACATCGCGCAAGATACCGATGATGATCTTAGAGCCTGTGGAGCAGCATCGTAGTTCGTAGTACGTAAAAACAATGAAAACTCTGCGTCTCTGCGTCTCTGCGTCTCTGCGGTGAAGTCGTAATTCGTAACTCGCGATCCCCTTAAGGAGTTAACATGACCAGCCAGAAGCATATCTCACTTGGACTCGTTTTTCATAACCACCAGCCGGTCGGACAGTCTAACGAGGTATTCGAGGAGATATACGAACGCTCCTACGGGCTTATAGTAGCGGCGTTGGAGCGTCACCCAGGCGTACAGGTCGGCCTCCATTACACCGGGTCGCTGCTCGACTGGCTGCGCGAGCACAAACCTCACTTCATGCGCCGAGTTCAAGCCCTGGCTGAGCGCGGACAGGTCGAAATCCTCTCCGGCGGCTATTACGAGCCTATCCTCCCCTCTATCCCGGATGACGACAAGCTCTCTCAGATACTCAAGCTAACTGACACTGTGCAGCGCGAATTCGGCTACGACCCCTCCGGCATGTGGCTCGCAGAGCGCGTCTGGGAACCTACTCTGCCGACCCACCTGGCAGGCGCGGGCATCTCTTGGACCCTGCTCGACGATATCCACTTCAAGATGGTCGGCCTCACCGACGATGACCTCACAGGCTATTTTGTCACGGAGGACAACGGCAACGCGGTCAACGTCTTCGGCACCTCCAAGCAACTACGCTACACCATCCCCTGGCGCGATGTCGATGAAACAATCATGTACATGCGCGGCGAGGCTATTCCGACGCCAGGCAAGATACTGGTCATGGGCGACGACGGGGAGAAGTTCGGAGCCTGGCCCGACACCTACGAACATTGCTGGGGCACCAATGGCCGAAACGGTTGGGTAGATCGCTTCTTCTCAGCCCTCGAAGAGAACCACTCGTGGCTGCATACCGTCAAGCTGGGCGAGCACGTGCGCCACTTCCCGGCGGCGGGCCGTATCTACCTTCCCACCGCCTCCTACAACGAGATGATGGAGTGGGCGCTTCCCGCGAAGCAGTCATACGAGTTCACCGAGCTATATCACAAGCTGGAGGAGAAGGAAGACCCAACCTTGCGCTACATGAAAGGTGGCTTCTGGCGCAACTTCATGGTCAAGTACCCTGAGATCAACACCCAGCACAAAAAGATGCTGCGCGTCCATGACCTCATCGCCCAGGCGCGGCAGGCGCAGGAAGAATGGGGCGACGCCGACCTCCATCCCAATATTGGATACGAAGACCTGTGGCGCGGGCAGAGCAATGATACTTACTGGCACGGCCTTTTCGGAGGCGTCTACATGACCGACGTGCGGATTAGAGTACAGGGCCATCTTCTACGCGCACAGCAGGCCGCCGAGCGCGCGATGTATGGCGAGCAGGACTGGATCAAGCCCGAGATAATCGACTTCGACCGCGACTCCCTACACGAGCTACTTGTCGAAGGTAACGCCCTCAACCTCTACATCGACCTCGCCGAGGGCGGCTCTATCTTCGAGTGGGCACTCCGCAAGCACAACTACAACCTCGCTTCGACTGTCTCCCGCCGCCCAGAAGGTTACCACGAGACGTTACGGCAATACGAGGCGGAGCGTAGGAAGAAGGGGTTAGGGGTTAGGGATCAGGGGTTAGGCGACGACCCAACAACCAAACAAACAATCCAAAACCCAAAATCCAAAACCCAAAATGAAGAAAAGCCTGTCTCCCCGCACAGCGCCGTCCGAGTGAAGGAGGAGGGGCTTGACCGCTTCCTCAACTACGACCTCTATCGACGCAACTGCATGATCGAGCACTTCCTTGCGCCCGATGCTACTCTCGATAGCTTCATCAGGTCCGAGCATGAAGAACTGGGCGACTTTGCCACAGGCGCTTACCAGGCCGAGATGGACTCCAACGACAATGTCCTCTACGTGGTACTGGAGCGTGACGGCAGCGTTATTACACCCACAGGCCACCACCCGGTGCGCGTCAGTAAGCGACTGCGCCTCAAGCCCGGCTCTCCGAACTTCCGCGTTCTCTACAGCCTCCAAAACTTGGGCGAGATAGAACTGAATACAACTTTTGGCTCTGAATGGAATATCAACCTTCTAGGGGGCGGCCACAACCCTACCGCTTATTACAAAGTGGAAGGGCACGACCTTCAGGATGCCGCACTCGACTCGACGGGCGAAGTCCCATCGGTTACACAGCTTGCTCTGGGCAATAGCTGGCTGGAGATCGAAATGCAACTCAACACGAGCCGCGAAGCAAAGTTCTGGCGCTTCCCCCTGGAGACCATCTCCGGTTCGGAGGCCGGTTTCGAGCGAGTCTACCAGGGCAGTTGCATCCTCCTCCAATGGCCCCTCACCCTCGCGCCGGGTGAGCACACCGACATCGAGCTTGAATGGCTTTACAGGGGTGGTGAGCACGAATCGGTCGCGCTGGGTGGGTAATCATCTGGCATCCGAATCCCAAATCGACATGAGGGTAGTGTTCGACGCGCGCATGGTGCATTATCGCCAAGCAGGCATCGGGCAGTACTCCATCAATATACTAGAAGCTCTTGCCCGCTCACCGGATGTGAGCCGCAACACGCGCTTCCAGGTGCTACAAATGCGCGGTCACGTGGAGCCTATCGTGCGCGACCGCCGCTTCACACGCGTTCCGATGTGGACTCCGCCACATAATCGCTTTGAGCAATCCGCCCTCGGCATCGAGCTACTAAAGCTACGACCCACGCCCGACCTTATACACTGCCCCGACTTCATACCGCCTCGCTTCAGGCGCTTCCCAGCCGTCGTAAACATACAGGACCTCGCCTTCCTCAAGTTCCCTGAGCTCACTCTCCTCACCGAGGAGAGCAAGCGATATTACGGCCAGGTCGAATGGGCCGCCCAGAACGCGGAGGGCCTGATCGCCCTCTCCAAATCAGCACGTGATGATATGGTTTCCCTCCTCGGCGTAGCTCCCGAGAAGATAGTAGTAATCCCAGGAGCAGCAGGCAGCGAGTTCAAGCCTCCAATTGATCTCCACCACTCTCAAACAGAGGCAGCACGCACATTCAACCTGCCCACTCCCGAAGAAGGCGGCTACATCCTCTTCGTCAGTACCATAGAGCCGCGCAAGAACCTCGTCATGCTGCTGGAAGCATACAGCCTGCTCTTGAGCCGTAAAATCTCGCCTCTACCTGTGCTTGCCGTCGCCGGGCGCGAGGGTTGGTTATTCGAGCAGGTCCACACCCGCATAAGCGAGTTGAAGTTGAGGGAGAAGGTTAGGCTCCTAGGAGAAGTGCCGGGTGAGAGGCTCGTCAAGCTCTACCAGGGCGCGCACATCTTCACCCTACCTTCTATCTACGAAGGCTTCGGTCTATCCGCCCTCGAAGCGATGGCCTGTGGAGTGCCCGTCGTGGCCTCCACAGGCGGCTCTCTACCCGAGGTGGTGGGTACAGCCGGAATACTGCTCGACCCATACGATGTAGATGGCTGGGCTGCTACCCTCGAACGCCTCTTGTTAGACCCTACCGAAGAAAGAAGGTTAAGAGACGCCGGTATTATTCAGGCAGCACTATTCTCATGGGAGAGAGCCGCCACACAAACCTGGAAATTATACCGAAAAGTTGCGAGTTAGGATTATAAAGCAGGCGGCTATATCTTCTTCGTCTACACGGGTTGTAGAGCACATATGAGCAATGACTCATTTGCTCAGTATTCTACTCGAACATTGTCAAAGTAAGCCCGGAATACATATTGCCAACCAGTCTGCGAATTGTCATACGCTATCATCCACTGGTCTATGGTTTTGTTAGCGAGTGGTGAGAGATCTATCTCATTGAAAAACCACTGCCTAGTGGGGGAGTTGTGGCGCCAAGCCGGGTGGACTGGCAGGCCACTTGTTGTCGTCAGACCACTGTCTCTCAAAGTGGAGCCATCGGTCATCCTGAAGTCTACTGACATAGTTCGCTGCTGATAATTATATTGGAACCACTTTAGCCTCATCCCAGGCTTGATCGTAAGATAGTTCCTCTGCGTTCCACTATCGTTCGCTGAGGTGAACAGCCTCATGTAAGCGTATGCCTGAGAGGATAGAGCCTCCCCAGCCAGTAACTCCATCCAATTTCCCGATACAGGAGTTGCCCCGAATTCGGTCCCTCTTCGACCAAGCTCAGGGGATGATAGGCCACCGTAGCCCCTCACGTTTAAAGCATAGGCGATTGTGTTAATCTCGCCCAGCGCAAATCCATCCTCCCAACCTGTCCTTATCCCATAGATTTGCGTAGCCCCGTTTTTATCGTCCTCAGCGAGATCTCGCAGCAGAGAGCACCTATAAGACATAACGGCCTCTGGATGCCCAGCAGGACTATCCTTGAGTTCATAAGAGTGCCCAAACTCGTGTAGGGCACTCGCCATCACATCCCACCTTTTTGCACCACAGTCTACTATGCCGGCAGTGTTCCAAGAGTAGTAAGTATTGAAGTAAATAGCATTGCGGGAGATCGTTGTGTTATTGGCGTAGACGCAGTTGACCCCGACTGTATTATAAGGGTCTGCTATGTAACATGGTTGGGAGCTCGTGAAGTTAGCCGTGCTGATGATGTTCGGATGGGAGGAATATGTTCTAACCAGAATCATCCTCGAAGTATTCCATTTTGATGCTGCGGCCTCAACCGAACTCGAAGCACCAGATGTTAATGTAGAGTCTAAATTGGGGTCTATATAGTAAAGGACAGATGTGGTATCTTGCCACTTTGCACCTACATGATAAGCTAGCGTATTTGAACCCCCAAGCAGCAGAGTCGCAAGTGCAATCGGTATTGCTAAGCCACCCAACGCCAGTACTCGGAGTCGTTGCAAGCGCCAGCGATTACACATGGGAATACTCTATAATGCTCCCGTAAATTCGGACACGGGGTTAAGGTAGAAGGGGGCTGTGATAGAATGGGCCAACCAAAAGGAGAAAAGACCCATGAAAGCGCAGCGCAAGACATATACGGCAGAGTTCAAGAGCAAAGTAGCGATTG
>JBBRVL010000057.1:0-13927 GCA_038246925.1 Chloroflexia bacterium | reverse complement strand
GAGTCGCTCACCCTGATCTCCCAATCAAGATGCGTCCCCGGATTGGGCTGGCACGACCCATATACCGACCCGTCGTTCCCCTGGTACCCGATAACCTGCCCCGCTTGCACGTTCTGCCCCGGCGACACGTTGATATACTGAGCGCCCGTCGTGCGGTTCCCCATGTGCGAGTAAAAGGTATAAGTATATTTCCCGTTGCCCCCGATGTTACTGCCGTGGTCTATTGCTATCTGCGTGCCGTAGCCGTCGTTCACATACTGCGCGAAAGCCACCGTCCCCGATGCCGCCGCGTATACGGGATAGACCCCCGCCACGCACCCGCCCGACACGTCAACGCCGTGATGATACGTGTAACTGCAATATTGAAGGCTGTTGTTCTGGTCGTAATAATAGCCGCTGCTCTGATAACCAATCGGCTCAAGAAATAGCGTCGTGACATATCCACCCGTTGCTACGCCCAACCCCCCGCTTACGGGAGACGACGCTTGCGCCAACGTCACCACGCACAGGCTCAGGGCCAGCATGAAAAGACCCGGCACCGTAACCGCTCGCCTGCCGCGCCCGGTTTTCTTTTCCGATAGTGCCACGCCGTCTATCACCGCTTCTCCACCCGCAACGTGGCCGCCACTTCATCCATCTTGGCCGTGACATCATCCTGTATAGCCTGCGCCGTATTTGGGCCGACCATAGTCACAAGCCCGAACAGCGCCGACCCATCATTCCCATATACCATAAGCGTGTAGACACGTGAAACAAGCACATTAAGTGGAGAAACATCAACCATGCGCACAGATGCCTTGCCGTTCACATCAAAAGGGGCCCCGTTGATCCGGCCAACATCGCGCGCTTTCTTTCCAACCAGGAAATCGGTTGATATACACCCTTTTGGAAGGTGGGCCTCGCCCTCGCCCGATTTCGCCGCACCTGGGGCACAGTAAGTCAGGCTCTCGCTCCAACCCACCGGATACTTGAAGCTGTACGTAACTCCACCCAGCGTGCCTTGCGCTACAGGCCAGGCGCTGCTGTCCAGCTTCGCGGACTGTTCTACCATCGCCGCAACATGTGGCAAAGAGACATCGCCCGCCCCATTGCTCGCCGGACCTGAAGCTGACGGCCCCGATTGGCACCCACCAAGCACCAGCAGACTGCCTAAAGCAGCCCACAAAATCGACTTCCGAATACGCGAAAAATGACTATACACTAGAAGCCCTCCCCATCATACGTGCGCCTAACTTAGACGAACTTTACGTAATGTGGTTGCGCCAAGTGTAGCACGGTTTAAACATTATGGCAAGTAGTGAGCCTGGTACTTTCGGATTATAGCACAGCTATTTCTCCCTAGTACCCCTATGTGCATCGGAACAGAACGATATTGTAGGGGCACCCCTTGTGGGTGCCCTTTCTTTTGACACCCCTTCTACATATTTCCCTTGACGGAAACAGGTGCGTCCAATACTATTGGGATATAGCGTGCTACAAAGGTCTGAAAGATCATAAAGGCAACATAAATAGATAGCACAAACAACATAACCCATAAAGGAGAAATCATGTCCGACAATTCACCAAACAATTGGAACCACAATATCATCAACGAGTTTCGCGCTAACGGCGGCAAGGTAGGAGGGCCATTTGAAGGCGGTCGTTTGCTCCTTCTGACCACCACGGGCGCTAAATCCGGGCACAAGCGTGTCAACCCACTCATGTACAATACGGACGGTGACCGCATCCTGATCTTCGGCTCCAAAGGGGGCGCGCCAACCCACCCGGACTGGTATCACAACGTGGTAGCCAACCCGGAAGTAACGGTCGAGATGGGGACCAAGACCTTCAAAGCTAAAGCATCTGTTCTCACCGGCGAGGAACGCGACCGGCTTTACCAGATGCATGCTGAACAGGTTCCCCAGTTCGCCACATACCAGGAGAACCTTGACCGCAAGATACCTGTGATTGCCCTGGAACGTATTGACTGATGCCAATCCCCAAACCTGTTGGTAGCGCGCTGCGACTAATCAAATAATCACCAAGGAGGCTCGGCTGCTCTATGAGCCGAGCCTTCATTCTTTCTCTCGCTTGATGAAAACTGAGAGATGGCAATAGCCCGAAATACTCCCCGTTTCACAAATCATACATTAACCCGGTGTATAGCCCTTCCCAAAACGTGGCACTAATCCTGCCACTATTATTGACAATACCATTGTCACATGCTATCTTACTCTGTAAACAACTCAGCACCCCTGTACACGTGAGGTATAAATTATGAGGCGCGATACCTACTCGTACAAACCGGACGACGATCCCGAACTCCCCACTATAGGCGACTACCACGAGACCCCACAGGACGAGCCTGCTACAGGCGGCACATCTTCACCCCCCACCATAAAGCCCGGTAAGCGCACATCCAACCTCTCCCAGATCGGCGCCGACCGCCCTATCTTCACCCTCAGCGTCGCCGCCGACCTCCTCGGCCTTCACCCCCGCACCCTGCGTATCTACGAGGAGAAAAAGCTCGTCATCCCCGCCCGCACCGAGGGCAACCGCCGCCGTTACTCACAGAACGACATCACCCGTTTCCACTTCATACGCCGCCTAACCCGTGGAGGCGTCAACCTGGAGGGCGTACGCGTAATCCTTGATATGGCAGATGAGCTTTCAACCCTCGGTGGCAACCCCGAGGCAGTTATAGAGCGCAACCTCCAGGCAATCGATGAATGGTAAAGAGCTTGTCACCGTAACCAAAGCTACAGCCAAAGAATTCTTCAAAGACGACGTAGCCTATATGGCCGCCGCGCTTACTTATTACTCCTTTTCCAGCCTCTTCCCCCTTCTCGTCCTCACCATCACCCTCACCGGCATATTCGTCCGGCCCCAGGATGCTACCGAATTCATATTCAATAACGTAGCCCAGGTAGTGCCCGGCTCGGTCCAACCCGTGCAGGATGTCCTCGACGAAGCCTTTCTGAACAGGAGCAACGCAGGCTGGTTCGCCCTCTTCGGCGTGATCACTTTGCTCGTCACCGCAACCGGCTCATTCGAGGCGCTCGACAAAGCGATCAACCGCGCCTGGGCTACCGAGAAAGTCCCCAGCTTCTTCGTCGGCAAGCTCATAGGCCTGTTAATGATATTCGGCATCGGCGGCCTTCTCATCCTATCCTTCGTCGCTACTGCCCTTCTCGCCGCCAGCCGTGCGTTCACCTCTTCCCTTATCGGAGAAGTCCCTATCGCCCAGGTCTTCTGGCAGATCGCCAGCGTCTTCGTAACTCTCACAATCGTTTTCCTCGCGTTCCTCCTCCTATACCGCTTCCTCCCGCGCACCGACGTCAACCTGCGAGATGTCTGGCTCGCCGCTTTCACCGCTTCTGTAATCTGGACAATCGTAAAAGAGCTTTTCGCCTACTACCTCGGCTCCCAGTTCGCCAATTTCACCGCCGTATATGGCCCCCTCAGCGCCATAATAGCCCTCCTTATCTGGATTTACGTCTCCTCGGTTATAATACTCACCGGGGCCGAGTTCAGCGCCGAGACAGCCCGCATACGCCGCCTCCGTTTAGCCACTACCGGCCAGCTACCCGAACAACGCAAACCCAGCCCCTGGTTCTCTCACAAAACTGATCCCAAAGAACAAACCCCTAATCCTTAATCCCTAAGCCCTAAGCCAAAGGAGACCTCAATGGACGAAGACGTAACACGCAGAATGCTCAAAGGTATACTAGCCCTGGTGCTCACCACCCTGGCCGCCTGGCTGGCAGGCTACATTACCGACCGCATCCTCGGCCCCGAAGACCACGACCTGCTGGAAGAAGCGTGAAGCGTGAAACGTGAAACGTCAGCCATCAGCCATCAGCCATCAGCCGTCAGCTAAGATAAGACGCCAACCACTAACCCCAATTTCTATTCCCCAAAAACACTCCGCATCCTCTGCGTCTTTGCGCCTCAGCGGTTCAACAACGACTTGGCGGTTCCGTAATCACGTTTCACGCCTCTTCCGATTTGCACATCCAGTGTTAGCCGAAAAGTACACTTGACTGCGCGCAAGGGCACGTCTATAATAGGCCAAAATCGGTCCCACACAGGAGTCACCTCTTATGCCTCTTTTTGGCCTCTTTATAAGGCGCAACATCGATCCACCGACTGGTCCGCCTCACGCCCACATCGAGCGTGATGAAACCGGCGCACTGGCCGACGCCATCACCACGGCAGGCATGGCCGGACCGGCTTCGGTCACACTCCGCATAATGAAGCCTGTTTCCTGGATCGGCGGCCAACTCCTGTGGATTCTAGAGCCGCTCCTCGGCACTCTTGGCGTGCGGCACACCCAGAACCCATTCTCCCTACCCGGCCTCGCCACGCTGCTTGAGCGTGAAGACTCAGTTGATGACCTCATCGCCCGCCTCGAAGGCGCACCCAACGAGCGACGGACCTAAGTTATGGATGTAAACGACATTTCCCCTGCCTACGGCGAAACGAGCTATATCATGCTCGGTCTGCTGCTCCTCTTCCTCCTGCTCTTCATCTACAACCTCTGGCGCCAGGGAAGGATACGCAGGTCCCAGGGAGCAGCCGCGTCCATCAGGCCGATACCCGCCTATGACGCCGCCCAGCAAGGCTTTGCTACCGCAGCCGAAACCGGACGCGCTGTTCACGTTTCTCCAGGCACAGGCGACCTCAGCAGCGGCGGTGTGAACGCCGCCAGCACCCTGGCCGGTATGTCGGTCGTCGAAGCGGTCGCTCGCGTCAGCGCTATCACGGGCGCTCCAGTCCAGGCTACAGCTAATGCTGCCGTAGCCTTTGCCCTCACCGAGAACGCCCTCCGTCGTGGCTACCGGCGCGCAGGCTGGACCATCGAGAGCGAGAACAGTCAAGCACGTTTTCTCACTCATGATGATCCTCTTGCCTATGTCGCCGCCGCCTCGGAGGTAGTCTCACAGAACAAAGTATCGCAGGCGGTGCTTGTCGGCCACTTCGGCCCCGAAGTTCTCTTTCTCATGGAAGCCCAGCGCCGCTCCGGCGCCCAACAGATAACAGGCTCTTCTAACCCGCAAGCCGTCGCTGTTATGTCTCTTACCGCCGACCACACGATAATAGGCGAGGAAATATTCGCCTCAGGCGCCTACCTCGAGCGGCGCACAAGCCATATAGCCTCCCTTCTCTCGCAGGACGGCCTTCGCTGGGCAGTGCTTGCCCTAATAATCATCGGCTTCATTCTCGTAAATGTCTTAAGCCGCTCCCCCGTCGAAATGCTTAGCTACTATCCGTAACCTTTGAGGTCCATCATAATTCGTAACAATAAAAAACTCTGCGTCTCTGCGGTGAACCCGTAATTCGTAATTCGTAATTCATAATATGAACTCACGTCCCGCCTCCACAATTCTGGTCGCTATCAACCTGCTTATCGCCGCGGTAGCAGGTATCGTGACTATCATAGGCTTCTTTACCAGAGGCACGTTCGCCGACCTCCTCGGTATGCTCTCCCAGTGGGTGACGGTGATAGTTGGCTTTGCCTTGCTCGTTGGCCTCGCCAATCTCATAAAGGTACATATAGGTCGCGTCATCAAAGGCCAGAAAGACTGGTTCTACAGCCTCGTGCTCGTAGGCAGCGCCCTGGCCGTCCTTGCGCTCGGCCTGGCGGGCGGAGGTCCCGGTGACACCTCAGTCGCCTGGGTCTTCCAGTGGATCTACCAGCCACTCGGCGCGGCTCTCTTCAGCCTCCTCGCCTTCTTCTTGACGACAGCCCTCTTCCGCCTCCCTAAGATGCGCAACGCCGAAGCCGCCATCCTATTGATAACTGCCCTTATTGTGATAGTGGGCCAGGCCCCCTTCAGCGCCACCCCGCCCATAGATATTCTCTCTGACATCAGGACCTGGCTGATGGACTACCCGGTCCTCGCCGCAGTGCGAGCAATAATCCTCGGTGTAGCCTTCGGCGCCATAGCCACCAGTCTCCGCGTCCTCCTCGGCTTCGACCGGCCCTATATGGAGTAATTGGTAATTGCTGGGGTCTAAGTCTTAAAGAAGAAAAGCCCCAGACTGAGAATTATGGAAATAACCTGTCCAAACTGTGAAGCTCCAAACGCCAGCACAAATCGCTTTTGCTCTAAGTGCGGCGAGCCCCTGCCTTTTGATGCTGCTGCGCCCCAGCAAGAAAATAGCGGCCTCGACCTCCCCTGGCTCCAATCTGTCCAAGACCAGGCTGAAAAGCCTCCCACCGAAAAGCTAACAGGCGCTCAGATCAAGCAAAACGCCGCCACATCATCTGATCCTCAACAACCCCAAGGCGAGGCTGCCCCCTCGCCCGCCGTTCCCGTCGAAGCACAATCGCAGGCTGACGGCGAAACCGATTCTGCCCCCGCTTCCGCGCCTGTAGATGTGCCACAAGGCCCTCCCGATGAGCCGCCGCCAGGCTGGGTAGTCAGCATCCTGGAGCCTGCCGCGCCCCAGCCCTCCGCAGACCAACAAAATTACGAGCCTGAAGAGCTTGCCCATATCATGCCCTGGTCCCACGGCACAACGCCACCTGAAGACGCTATAGCAGGGGAGAATGTCCCAGGTCTTCCCCCCTGGCTAAACAATATCACCGTCCAGGAAACCATTCAGGCAGCAGGGGCCTCAGCCTCGCCTGCCGCCTCCCAGCCCGCCGATCTCGACGACCTCGACCTCGAAGGTATAGAGCCGTTTGCTCCTCCCCCAGGTTACGAAGACCTTCCTGCGCAACCCGACCCGAACGAGAAGGTCAAGCCGGTCGAGCAAGTACCTGAATGGCTCAGGTCGATAACAGCCAATGCTCCAGAAGAAGTCGCCGCGCCTGGCTCCCAGCTTGATAGTGCCCCGCCTTCTGCATTCGTACCCATAGTTGGGGGCGTTCAATCCGAGCCGCTCCCTATCTCACGCAGCATACCCGTCCGCGCACCACGCGCAGGGGCTGTGGAGGCCATAACAGCCCTCCTCCAACCCGCTACCGACACCAAGCACGTGCTCACAGGAATGCTCCCCACCACGGTCAGTTCTACAACCGAAGCACGCAGGCGCAGTCCCATTCAGTGGCTTCTACCGGACGGCATTATTTATCTGGCAATCCTTGCCTCCCTCCTCGCCATACTGATAATAAGGCCCCCCTTCGGCGAAATAGCACTTCCCGCCTCCGCCGATGTACAGGACTTCTACTCCCAGATAGAAGCCGTCACGTCGAGCAAGCCGGTCCTTGTTGTCTATGATTGGGATGCGACCCGCTCAGGCGAGATGACCGCGCTCTCCGAAGCAGTCACCCACCACCTGATGTCTCGCCGCATACGCTTCGTCACTATGAGCACTGTTCCCCAGGGCCCTGGTTTTGCCCAGCTCGTCACCCAATCGGTCGCCCAGGACACACGGGGTAATTACGGCTACGAATATGGCCGCGACTACCGCGTGCTCGGCTACCTCCCCGGCAACGAGGCTGCCCTGTCGGCGCTCTTGAACAACTTTGACGAATCCCTGCCGCGAGATTACTCCAACAGCCAGAAGCTAGATGGCGCAAGCCTCATCCAGGGTAGCACCATTCAACGCATCGAGGACTTCGGCCTTATCATCGCCCTCTCCTCAGATGAAGGCGAGCTACGCGGCCTCATAGAACAGATCGGCACGCGCACCAACCTGCCTGTAATAGCCGCAGTGCCCCAGGCCCTTATCCCATTGGTCCGTCCCTACCAGGATATCCCGATGGCAGGTCTCGAAGCTGTAATCGGCGGCCCCTTGCAGACCCACCAGTATGCAACCCAGTTGCGAAAAGCAGGCCGCGTCTCAGGCTCTACTCTCTCCGACGCCTCGATGCCCGACAGGCTCAACGCCCAATCAGTAGCGAGCCTCCTGGTCGGCCTGGTCATCCTGGCCGCCCTAATCAGGCTCATAACAAAGCGTGCTCTCAGGAGGTAATCAAGGCGATTTTGGATTATAGATTTTGGATTTTGGATTACGAGTTAGGGGTGAATCAGATATTACGTCTCACGTTTCTCGTATAATTCAAATCCAAAATCCAAAATCCAAAATCCAAAATCCAAAATCTATAATGAATGATCCAACCTTCATAGGCGGCATAGTCGCCGGACTGCTTACATTGATGGTATTTAGCTACCTCATAGGTGCGAACCCCCTCTGGCGGATCGCGCAAAGCCTCCTGGTGGGCGTCTCCGTCGGCTACGTCACCCTGGTCCTCCTTACTCAGGTCATCGCGCCGCAGGTATTGCGTGTTATCGCTCCCGCCGAGGGCACCCAGGCCACCGATATGTTGCTCGCGGGTGTCCCTCTCGTCCTCGGGCTGCTCCTTCTCATGCGCATCGCCTACCCAGGCGCATGGCCCGCCTCATTCGGCCTCAATCTTGTGGTGGCGGTTGGCGCTGCCCTCGCTATTGGCGGCGCTCTCGCGGGCACCATCGTCCCCCAGTCCCTCGACACCATGCGCCTGCTCGACTTCAACGACCCCTACACTCTCATCGGCAATATCGTGCTGGTAGTTGGCGTAATATGCACGCTTCTCTACTTCGCCTTCGGGGTCCGACCGAACGGCGAGCGTTACCCTGTATTGAAGCAGCTATCAACGGTGGGCCGCTGGTTCATCCTGGTGGCTTTCGGCGCGATCATCGGCTCTCTCGCAACCACCTTCTACGCTGCGCTCATTGATCGCCTTCAATTCCTTATCAACCTGGTAGGTCTATAGAAAATCACCCCGCCTGCATCGCCTGAACAAACGACTATGACAGACCAACTAACCAAACAGCCAACAACCATCCTCTCCACCGTAGGCTCAGTCCTGGCGGTCGATATCGGCTCTCTTTACACGCGCGCCGCCATCTTTGACATCGTCGGCGATGAATACAGGTTCATAGCCCGCGCCTCCGTTCCAACCACCGCTGAGCTTCCCGGCAACGACGTCACTACCGGCCTCTTCAGCGCAGTGGCCGACCTGGAGCAGATAACAGGCCGCAAGCTCTCCGACCAGTCAGGCCTCATGATGCCTCAGCGTCCCAACGGCAGCGGCCTCGACCTCTTGATCGCTACCTCCAGCGCGGCCCCTGCCCTCCGCCTCGTAGTCGCCGCCGTCAGTGGCGATATCTCCGAGATTAGCGCAAGCCAGGCAGCACAGAGCACCTACACCCAGATAGTCTCGCGCATCACTCTCGATGAGGGTGCCCACGAGATGCCCGCCGAAGAAGAGGCCCTTCGCAGCACCGCCGCCACTGCATGGCTCGAAAAGCAGACAGACAAGCTCCTCGCCCTCCCACCCGACGTGGTACTCATGGCGGGAGGAGTAGATAATGGACCTGTCGCGCCCCTCCTCCGGCTCGCCCAGGTTATCTCCGGTGCGGCCCGCCGCCAGGGCATAGCGGCCGAGAAAGCAGCTAAGGGCGGAACAGCTAACGCAGCCGGTATGCCCGCCGTCATATTCGCGGGTAACAACGCCGCCCTTGACAGCGTGCGCGCCGCGCTCTCCCCCGTCCGCGAAGTCCGCCCTGTCCCGAACGTCCGGCCAACCCTCGACACCGAGCAAATTGCGCCCACAGAGGCCGCACTTGCTTCCCTTTACCACGACCGCCTTATCCCTCAACTGCCCGGTTACTCAACCCTCTCCCGCATAATCGAGGGCGCGCTCGTGCCCACCGCCGAGTGCGAGCGCCTCATAGCCCGCTACTTGCACTCTTTCTATGGCCGCGAGACCCTCATCGCCGATGTCGGCGCGACATCGACCGCCCTCTTCCTTGCCAACTCATTACGCGACCAGGCGGTCGTCCTCGGTGATGTCGGTCTCGCATACGGCCTGGGCAACCTCCTGGCAGAGCGTGGGGCGGCAAATGTCCTTCGATGGCTCCCCTTCGAGATGTCCGCCGAAGACCTCACCGACTGGGCGCTCAATAAAGTAATACGCCCTCTCTATTTGCCCCAGACCGCCCGCGACCTCGCTATCGAGCACGCGTTCGCTCGTGAGGCCCTGGCGGCCGCTGCGATTTCGCTACAGAACTACAACGGCGGTCGCCCGCCACGCTACGACCTGCTTGTAGGCACCGGCGGGTGCCTCGCCAACGTCCCACGCCCCGGTCAGGCTGCCCTCATACTGCTCGATGCCCTCCAGCCGACCGCCGAAGGCCTCGGCTCCGTCGAGCTTGCCATAGATACCACGCTCTTGATACCCCCACTAGGCAATCTGGCCCGCCACCAGCCCGCCATGGCCGCCGCCGTCTTCGACCGCGACTGCCTCGTCTGGTTAGGCACCGCCATTGTCGTGCAAGGAGGGCTGGCAGACGCCGCTCCCTCAACCGCCGTAACAGTAACTATTGAGCGCAAAGGTGGCGAGTCGAACACAGTTGAAGTACCCTATGGTGAGATCGCCGTTGTCCCCCTCCGCTCCGACCAGCGTGCCAGTCTAACCGTCAAGCCCGCGTCCGGCTTCAGCGTGGGCGGAGGGGAGCCGGGCAAGCCGCTCAAGACCCAACCCGGCCAGGAGGTCAAGGGTGGTCTCGTTGGCCTCATCATAGACGCCAGAGGACGCCCCCTGCGCTTCCCCAACGCCGCCAACCGCAACGCAGCCGTCCGCCGCTGGCTCGCAGCCCTAGATGCCGTAGACCAGACCGCCTCCGCCGGCAACCCCGACTCCGAAGCCCGCGCCGCCCCACTATCTTCACCCGAACCCTAACCGGAGACCAATAATCACGCTTCACGTTTCACGCTTCACATCACCAATTCATAATTCATAACTCAAAACTCATAATTCAAAAAGGGAACCTTTTTGTGACCTACTACCCCCTCCCACAGCCGACCATCGCTAACAACATCCTCCTCCGGCGCGAGCGACGTCTCCCCGTCCCCGGCGATGTCCTGGTACGAGCAGGTCAGCGCGTTGAGCCTTCCGACATCGTCGCTCAGAGCACAATCACTCCCGATCCCCTACAAATCGACATAGCCGCCGAGTTAGGTCTCTCCCCATCTGCCACCTCTAAACGCCTGCGCGCCACCGTCGGCCAGCCCATCGAGCAGGGAGGCGTGCTTGCCCAGCGTGGCGGCATCGGCTCCCGCGTGGCGCGCGCTCCCATCGCGGGCATCTTCAGCGGCTTCGATCCAGCCACCGGCATAGGCCTCATTACCGCACCCTCCGAGCATGTCAGCGTCCACGCCTACCTCAAAGGCATTGTCACCGACCTCATCCCCTACTACGGCGCGATAATCGAGACCCCTGCAATCCTCATACGAGGCATCTTTGGAGTCGGCGGCGAGCAGCATGGCGTCCTCAAAGTGACCGTATCGAGCCATGATGAAGCCTTGCAAGAGGATGTTATAGACGCCCGCCTGACTTACGGCCTCGCGCTCGGTGGAGGCGAAGTAACCGCCGCCGCCCTCCAGCAGGCCATAAAAGTAGGCGCAAGAGGCGTGATCGCGGGCAGCATACGTTCAAGCGATCTGGCTAAGTTCCTCGGTCATGACAACCAGAATGGCAACCCTACCAACTCAAGCCCCTGGCGTCTTGGCGCGACAAGTCCCGGCTGGGACTTCCCCCCTAACCCTCCCGGCGTGCCCTCCCCTGTCCCACCCGACTTCGTCCTTATCATCACCGAGGGCTTCGGCTCCGTCCCCATGTCTTCTCGCACCTTCGAGATGTTAGCCGCCCATGACGGCCAGCAGATCGCCCTCAACGGCGCGACACGCCTGCGTGGCGGCCTCGCCCGCCCTGAGATCATCATACCCATGGCCCGCACCACACAGGTAAAGTGGCTGGGTGAAGGCCCCCAGCTTGCGGTCGGCACCTCCGTCCGTCTTCTCGCTCCTGACTATCTCGGCCAGGTAGCCACTATCACAAGCCTCCCCGTGGGCCCCCGCGCCGCCCAATCCGGTGTCGTAGCCCCCGTAGCCGACGTCACCCTCCCTGGTGACCGCCGCCTCCGCGTCCCCCTGGTAGACCTCGAAGCCCTGGAATAGAGTGCTGTGGAAATAGGGATTAGGGGTTAGGGATTAGGGATTAGGGACTATTCATCACGCATCACGCATCACTCTTGGCACTACATCTGCATATAGCACAGTATGACATTAAGAGCCTACCTATTCGATGCTGACGGCGCTGATCAGGAAGTCGAGCTAACACAGCAAGTCATAACAAACCTTAGCGACCGCAACATCCTATGGGTTGACGTCTCCGGCAACGACCAGAACGAGCTTACCCAGGTCGCCTCCCTTCTCCACCTTCATCGCGAGTCGCTCCGCAATCTACTAAACCCTATTGGCCGCCCACGCCTGGATGTCTATGATCAGTATTTCCAGGTCAATGTCATCGCCGTAAAGGAAGTTGATAAGGTTTACCAACCCCTCGAGTTCGACCTCTTCTCAGGCCCCAACTACGTAGTCACTTTCCACCCCGAACCGATAGAGTTCCTGGAGACTTTCGACCGCCAGGTGCGCGGTGATACCCAGATCGGCACCCTTACTGCTGCCTCCTTTCTCGCAGCCCTCCTCGACTGGCACGTTAGCAGCTACTTCACAGTCCTTCACACCCTGGAAGACGAAGTTGACCGCCTAGACGAAATGGCTATCCTGGCTCCCACAGACCGCAAATTCCTTCGCCAGGTCGTAGCGTTGCGCCGTCACGTCTCATACCTGCGACAACTCCTCGCCCCACACCAGGAAGTCTTCGCCGCCCTCGCCCGCCCCGACTTCGAGGCAATTGCCCAGACCGAGTCCGCTGCCCACTTCCGCGCCCTCGATGATCGTCTCGACCGTGCAATCGCTTCCGTTGATCACGCCCGCGAGATGGTCATCGGCACATTCGAGCTATTCATGACAGGCACTTCCCAGAGTACCAACGACACTATGAAGGCTCTCACCCTTATTACCCTCCTGGTTGGTTTAATGGGCGTCATAGCAGGCACAATGGGCATGAACTTCACCACTGAGTTTTTCGAGAGCGGCACTCCTGGCTTCGTTCTAACAATCGCGAGTATGTTCTTACTGACCATAGCAATCATGGCCGTCGCCCGTTGGCGACGCTGGCTGTAACGTCAAATAAGCATCAACAATATCCATCTGCATTGACAAGGCTTTGGAACCTAGCCTATACTCAAACCGTAATAGGTATATAGGTATAGAGGTAGTTAATAATATGCCCAAGAAGTACATTGAGCCTCCTATCGTGGAAGCTGTATGTGAGTTTCGTTTCGATCCAACATCAGATTGGGATTCTGCAATACCTGGACTCATCTACGAAAAAGTAAAAGACCCTTTCAAGAATCGTCGGCAGGTGAAAGACTTATTAAGTTTTGAACTGACCGTAGGAAATGACAATATACAGCAGCAACTACTACCGTCTGACCGTATTCAGTTTGTTCGAGAGGATGAAAGAGCTTTAATCCAGGTTGCGCCTCACCTAATGAGTGTTAGCAACCTAAAGCCTTATTCGTCATGGGAAGAATTTCTACCTGTAATCAGACAAGGTTTTGCTGCTTATCTACAGGAAGCCAGGCCAAAGGGGTTAATTAGTTTAGGATTGCGGTACATCAATCGTATTGAAGTACCCGAAACTGACATTAAGTTAGACAAGTACTTTCGCTTCTATCCATTTATGGAAAATGACCTAGCAGGAACTCTTGGAGCCTTTATTGTAGGTATTCAAACATTCCATGAGGAAGGCCGTGACGTATTAAAGATTCAATTAGCAAGTGGGGCAGTTGAGCAGGAAGGTATCTCCGCATTCGTTTTAGATTTAGATTATCGGCTTCTTGAAGCAGGGAAGATTGAGTTGAGCGGGGCATTTGATTGGATAGACGTAGCACATGGTAGAGTCGAGTCGGCATTTGAGTCTTGTCTCACACAGAAGCTAAGAGACCTTTTTGAGGAGGTGACTGAATAGATGAATGCAAACCCTAATAGCTTATTGTGGTCTCGGTTTGTTGATCCGTTTGCCCTGACCTCAAATGGAGCG
>JBBRVL010000056.1:0-14079 GCA_038246925.1 Chloroflexia bacterium | reverse complement strand
GCAGAAGTATCGGCGGCGTGTCGGCTATCAACTCGACCCTGACCGAGCAGGAAGTGGACGCGCAGCTCGCGCTCCTGGCGGGTGGCGAAGAAAAAATGCTCTATGTCACCCCTGAGCGGTGCGCTGACCCCGACTTCCTCGAAAGGCTGAAAGATATCAACGTCTGCCTCTTCGTGGTGGACGAGGCGCACTGCATCTCAGAATGGGGATATGACTTCCGCCCGGCATATCTGATGCTGAACAAGGCGATACAAGCATCGGGCAGGCCGCCCGTACTGGCCCTCACCGCCACGGCGACCCCGCAGGTACGCGCCGACATCCAGTCTAACCTCGTCCTCAAGGACCCCACCATCATTATCCACGGCTTCGATAGGCCCAACCTGACATTTGGCGTAGTGTCTGCCTCAACCGACCGTGAGAAAGATTGGCAACTGCTCAGACTGCTCGGCAAAGCGCCGTCCGGCCAGATAGAAAACGGCGGACCCCGGCCTGAGATACCTAACGTTTCCGACCCTGATATCGCCGAGAAGCTCCAGTACCTGGATGCCAAGCTCGAAGGCCCCGGCCTGGTTTATGTGGCTACCACTTCCGAAGCGAAAAGGGTGAGCGAACTGCTTAACGATGCAGGCGTCAAGGCTGCCTATTATCATGGCCAGATGAAGAAGAAAGACCGAGAGCGCGTGCAACAAGAGTGGATGGATGAGATTACCCCTGTAGTCGTCGCCACCACGGCCTTCGGTATGGGCATCAACAAGCCGAACCTGCGCTATGTAATTCACTACGACCTGCCTGCTTCCCTCGAAGCGTATTACCAGGAAGCCGGGCGTACCGGACGCGATGGAGAGCCTGCCAAGGCTTTGCTCATCTACGACCCCCGCGACCGCAACATCCAGGCGTTCTTCATCGGCGGCAGCGTGCCTTCCGAATCGAACCTGCGCGACCTGTGGGACGACATCCGTAAGACGCTGCGCGCCAAAGAGAAATCGAACGTTGAGGCAGGCGAGAGCGGCAAGGTCCGCGCTCTCCCCATCGGCGAGGTTGCCAAGATACGCAACCTGCCGGTATCGCGCATACGGCCTCTGCTCGCGGCTCTTGAGCAGGCGGGCGGCGTTGTTACCCTCGACGGCAACGGCGACAACGGCGACATGGTGACTTTCCGCAAGACCCACGTGCTCGGCAGGCGGCTTTACCTTGATATGAAGAAGCTCCTTGCCCGCAAGCAGTACGAGCAGAGCCGCCTCGACATGATGCTGCGCTACGCCAGCACCCGCGACTGCCGCCGCAAGTTGCTCCTCGGCTATTTCGGCGAGTCATATAATGTTGAGAATTGCGGCGCGTGCGACAGCTGTATAAAGAAACTGGCCGAGGTAGCAGTGTCTGTTACCACCATCCAGCAGCCCGCGCGGGCCGTGCATGTGCCCGCCGTGCCTTTCCGCTCAGGCGACTCGGTTACTCACAGAAAGTGGGGCGAAGGCCTCGTACAGACACTTGAGGACAGCACAGTCACCGTGCACTTCCCCGATGTAGGCTACAAGACGCTCGCTCTCGACCTGGTAATGCAGCAGGGCCTGCTTCAGATGATGAATGGGTAGAAGTCAGTAATAAGTGGTGAGTGGTGAGTGAAACAAGAAACATGAGGGCTTGAGATTCATGAACCCACTTTACTTTGTCATTCTGAACGAAGTGAAGAATCCGTTCTCTCTCCTATGAAACATTAACCTAACCCCTAACCCCTTAGAACCTACCTCTTGCGCATGGCTGTACCTTCTGGTAGAATAAAGACAGAGGCGATCATTGGCGATCATTTAGAATAGGAGATATATAATATGGCACTCGATACCGAACAGATCACAACGACCACAACAGCAACGCAGAATACCGAGCTTATCACCATGAGCGACACTGCGGTGAGCCAGCTTCGTGAGCTTATCAGTCAGCAGGAAAACGCAAGCCCGCAGATTGGCCTGCGCGTCTTCGTCTATCCGGGCGGCTGCTCAGGTATGTCATACGGCATGGCCTTTGAGGACCAGCCCGCTGATGATGACATGACCATCGAAGTAAATGGCGTCAGACTCTATGTGGACGAGATGAGCGCGGGCTATGTCGGCGGCGCGCAAATCGACTACGAGGACAGCCTGATGGGCGGCGGTTTCCGTATCCTCAACCCGAATGCGGTCCGCTCGTGTGGCTGCGGCCACTCCTTCGACACCGGAGCCGACGCGAGCAACGCTCGTGGCTGCGGCTGCGGCTAAGAAATAAGCTATCCGGTTGCTCCGGGCCGATACGTATGTGAAAAGTGCCTACTCGAAGTGAGTAGGCACTTTTTATTTATGCTCTTGATACCTTTTGGATAAAGTCAACACTTCGTGTAGTGATACGACCTGTAGATGGCAAGAACTGAGATTATCTGTTCCAGAAGTATACTTATGTGATACGGTCGTGTATTATGCCGGTGGTTGAGATTTTTGGAATATGAAACTGCAATAAGAAAAGGAGAAAACTGATGAGCACTAATAATCCTAATCAGCAACCGCCCACACCTCCTCAGCAGCCCGCTTCGCAGCCAACGCAACCGCTTCCCAACCAATACCCACCTCCCACTCCTGGATATGCGTCCGCGTCCCCACCGTCTCAGCCTGGGTATTACTCGCAGCCTCCACCTGCTCAACAGCAGCCTCAGTATGCTTCCAGCCCATATGCGCCAAACGCCCCAACAGCGCAGTACTCGGCAGCTGCGCCAGTTCATTCACAAGGGGGTGGGGGCTTTAGCGGGTTCTTCTCATTCAGGATAATGGTAAGTCCCATTGTAATCAAGATTTTATACATTCTGGGGATAATAATCATCAATGGGGCGATATTTCTTGGCGCTATTGGCGCTCTTGCCACGTCGACGGCTTCCTCAAATTCCGCCGCGACTGCCGTTCTTTCCCTCGTAGCAGCCCTGTTAGGTGTTATCTTTTTCAATCTACTGTGGCGGCTGCTGTGTGAATGGTTAATCTTGTTCTATAGCATCCATGAAGTGCTCGTTTCTATGGAGAAGGAACTGAAACGCCGATAGCATGATGCGGTTTGTCATTTTACCAGCCTGGCTACTAACTGCGCCGAAAGAAGAACCCACTAATCTTTGTCATTCTGAACGTAGTGAAGAATCCGTACTATAAGTATGTGACAGGAAGACGGATTCTTCACTGCGTTCAGAATGACAATATTGGCTTGGTACACGAGGAACAAGATTCTTCGGGTTCTTGGCTTCTAGCCGATTCAGGCTACTGGTCGAGGGCCAGCAGGCGAGTCAATGTTGCAGCGTCTAACTGGTGGAACCCGGTGATTAGCAAATCGGCTGTCGATAGGTCTTGTTCACCGTTGAAGCCGTTACGAAAGCCTATACAAAACATCCCGGCCCTCTGGGATGATAACACACCCTTCTCGGAGTCTTCTATTACAACGCAACGTTCGGGCTGAACGCCCAGCTTCTCTGCCGTAAGCAGGTAGATCGCGGGAGAGGGCTTCCCTTCCCCATGAAGCTCATCTGCGCTCACTACTACCTCGAAGGCCATATGCAGGTCGTACTTATCGAGCACCATTTCTATCCAGGGGCGAGGCGATGAGGAAGCAAGCGCAATTCGGATTCGCTTTTCCCGCAACCAGGAAAGCACGTTGAGAAATCCTGGGATAAGCGATGCTTTTTCGGCATAAATCTCTCGTGCCATTTCATGGTACAGATCGAGGAACTCTTCTTTGTTATGTTGCAGGCCGTACTGGGTGGTCAGCAGCCTGTAAAGGTCATGCACACTCAGGCCGATAATTTTGTCCTGGTCGGCGGAAGTCCAGGCAGGAATAAGTGATTGTAAGAAGTAACCTTCAAGCGACTTCCAGTGAAGCTCGCTATCGACGATTACGCCGTCCATATCGAAGATGAATGATTTCATATATAACCAGTATTGGTGGTCGGTATCTTGGAAACAATGCTACCTGGGAAGAGAGCAACAGGCAGGGTTTCATTATACTCATTACTCATCGCTCATTAGAAGCCATCTCAAAAGTACCCAACAGACGAAGCGAACCCACCCTCCCTTGTCATTCCTCACTTCGTTCAGAATGACAACTCTAACTTTGTTCTTTGTTCCTCGTACATCATGCCATTCTGTGAGTTCTATTGACTATTCCTTCCACATTGGAGACGGATGTGTATAACTGCCACTCCGCCCCATTGACTCAGCGCATATCATCCCATATACTATGGCTACTTCGGAGTTACTGGTTCGCCAGGAAAGCTGAAGGAACAAAAGCCCGGATGGTCCGCAAGGATTGCCTGGGTTTTTTGTTTCTCCTTACGTTGCCTCTCAAAAGATAATGCCCTGCGCGATCCATGCGTAGGGCATTATGCAAGCCTATTCCCGCACTACTTAGGGGTCAGCCCGTTGACGAAGGCTTATCACTGCCCGCCGACAGGGAATCGCTCATCGTTAATTGCCTGGTGACTGCCGCATCGCTGACGCGACGCCACTCCTCTTTAGGCACGCGCAGGAAAGCAGTTACCACCTCCGGGTCAAACATCTCCCCGCTTTCTTCTAAGATTGTGGTAACGGCCTGCTCGTATGTACGGGCCTTGCTGTAAGGGCGCTCGCTCGTGATTGCGTCAAATGCGTCTGCTACCGCAAATATACGTGCCTCCATCGGTATCTTTTCCCTGGCGAGGCCGAGCGGGTAGCCGGTGCCATTCCACCGCTCATGATGATAGCGCACAATAGAGAGCGCGTCGCTCAAGAACTCGATATCCTTGAGCATGTTGTAGCCTAGCATCGGGTGCGAGCGCATCTCCTCCCACTCTTTCTCGGTAAGCGCACCTTGCTTCCTGAGAATCGCGTCGGCCACACCGATTTTACCAACGTCATGTAGAAGCGCTCCCTGTTCTATCGAGCGGAGTCGGACCGGGTCGGTAATCCCCATCTCACGGGCCAGCCGCAGCGTGAAAGCCACCACCCTGATGCTGTGGCCGTGGGTCGCTTCGTCACGTATGTCGAGCAGACCTGTGAGGGCTTGCAGGGTGGCCCTGTATACTTTGTCGAGATCATCGAACGCCTTGCTGAGCTGGAGCGCCTGGTTGCGTTCTTCTTCATACAGGCGCACGTTCTCGATGGCTATGACCGCGGCATCGGCCAACGTTTCCAGCAACTTCATATCATCTCTGTTGAAGTCGGCGCCCGATACCTTGTCATGTATGACGAGCACGCCCATCATGCGCTCGTGGGCCTTCAAAGGAACACCGACCATCCTCTGGGCTTTATAGCCACCCATCGGCCCCGCCTGCCCGATTAGATAGCCGCTCCCCTCCACGTTGTTCTCGATTAGCGGAGCACATTGAAGGGCGATAGCGCCTTCGACGCTGTGCTTGTCAACCGGAAGCTCTCTCTTTCTGAACTGAGAGGCGCTTCTGCCAGACGTTACCTCGAACGTCAGCTTACTGCCGCCAGGGTCTAACAACAGCAGCGACCCACCGCGCGCCTCCAGCATCTCGGCCCCGGAAGCGACTATCTGGTTGAGCAGTTTATCGAGCTGGCTGAACGAATTGAGGGAGCGCACGATATCGTACAGTCGCGACAGACGGTCAAGGGCATCCGGCCCGCTGATCGCGGGTAGCAGAGCAGTTTTCTTAATTGACTTGGCTTGTTCGCTCATCTGGATTGTATTTCTCTAACACGGTTGAGGCACACACCGCATACTGAGTGGAAATGTCTCGTCTCGCTTCTATCACTATGAAGCATATAGTTCTGAATCGCGAAAGTCCTGTCTTCCATAAGCAGGATTCTGGAGGTGGGGGCGCCGGGCTTGAACCAATGGCCTCTGTGATGTTGACTAAAATGCTACCTACATTGCAGGCTCACACGTTGCAAATTATCCCTTCCGCACGCGCATTATATATCTTAGCTTAACGAATTGTCTACTTCTTCTGTCCAGGTAAGGGCACACTATTAATCAATATCTACTTTAGTTACTAAAAAGATAAGATTAGGTCGTATCTGCACGCTCTATTTGCTGTCCGACTTCGCCCGGCGCGAGTCCGCTAGTCTGCGTAGGCGGACTTTCCTCCTGAGTAGCCCGCGAATAAATTGAGGCATGGGTATAAATACCAAATAACGCACAATTTTACGCCTGTGGGGTGTTTCCGACAACCCCAAAATATAGTGTTTAGCCCGCTTTTTGGCACGTGCCCGCGCGTGAAAAATGAATTATGATCATGCCTCAATTTATTCGCTGGGCGGGGTTTGCAGATACGCCCTGGTCTGGTGGTACGTAAAATGCCATAAAATGCCATAAGATAATTGTAGTTGTGTTACATGGATGCGTACTTGGATAATATGGTTGGGACTTACGCAGCCAAGCATGATTTAGGCGCAAGATTGGGCGCTATTCAAGCGTAAATTGCGTAAGTCCTAATGGTAATGAGCATCAACTTCTCAAGTGTACCATACCGCGCTGCACGATACCTCATGGGGTGCCGGCAAGGCGAGGATAGCAAAAGATAAATTGACGTCAAGCCCTTAGATCAGAAAGGAACCTGTAGAGATGCGATTAGAGACGAGAATACGTGCGCTGGTGACACTGGGCGTGCTACTTAGCGGGATGCTGGCTCTCGCCGGTTGGTTCGGGGCAGGGGTAGCCCTGGGGGCAACCTCATCGTATCGCTCAGATGTACAGACGGTGCAAGAGCCTGTTGGAGAGGGTTGCCTACCCTGGTCCCACGTATATCCTCCCAACCCACGCACGCACCATTATCTGAACGGCGTAGATGCTCTAGCCCCGGACGACATATGGGCTGTGGGACGATATTACGACGAGAACAACTTCACCCCCGACACTACCCTTGCCATGCACTGGGACGGTGTGGCGTGGACGATCTTCCCCACTCCGCCTGTTGGTGGCTATCTTCTCGGCGTTGACGCCTTTGGCCCAAATGATGTATGGGCGGTCGGCCACTGTCCAGACTGCGGCATGACCTCACTCACGATGCACTGGGACGGCGTGCAGTGGACCCGCATCCCCAGCCCCAGCCCGCCGGGGTATATCACGTTGCACGATGTGGTGGCCCTCGCGCCTGACAACGTATGGGCGGTGGGTGCGAACGACGGCGGCCACTCGACCGTGGCGATGAACTGGGACGGAACGGCATGGAGTATCGTGCCCACACCCAACGGTGGTATGTTCGGTGACGATAATGTGCTTACGTCGGTGACGGCTATCTCGCCTACCGATATGTGGGCGGTCGGCTATATATACCCGAAGGGCGGCACTCCTCGTACCCTCAGCATCCATTGGGACGGCAGCCAATGGACCCTGGTCAATACGCCCAATCCCGGCAACTACTCGCGAAGACTGGACGGGGTAACGGCCCTGGCCGCTAACGACGTGTGGGCGGTTGGTGCCTACTCCTCTGACCTGGGTTCGACTTACACTCCTCTCTTCCTGCATTGGACCGGCGCTCAGTGGGAGCATGTGCCAAGCCCGCAGATTGGCGATTACAATTCGCTAAGAGATGTACACGCAATCGCGCCCAATGACGTATGGGCCGTGGGGACGACCGCAGGTTGCAACTTCTGCCCGTTTGAGACCTTGACCATGCACTGGGACGGCACAGCCTGGGCGCAGGAGTATAGTCCCAACGGCTCGCGCAAATTCAGCCGCCTTGAAGGGGTAACGGCCACCTCTTCGAGCAACGTATGGGCGGTCGGCTTCACCGATGAAATATCCCCCGGTTATTCCGACGCGCTGACCATGCATCGGGTGTGCGTAGTCCCCACCCCCACAGGAACACCGCCCACGGTTACACCTACCCGTACTAGCGTCTCCACCTACACCTCTACACCTACAAGAACGGTAGCTGCTACCCCAACATGCAACCCTAACGGCCTGAGAGTGCTGATCGTCTATGCCGATTACCAGTCGCCGCCCAATACACTCCGCAATGGAATACTCTCTTATCCAGGCGTGCAAACGGTGGACTTCTACCGCGCAGATTCGACCACGCCCACTCTTCAGCAGCTAATGCAGTACGATGTGGTAGTGGCCTTCGCCAGAGTTACCTCCTGGGCCGACGCGACCACCCTGGGTAACAGGCTTGCCGATTACGAAGACGCTCAGGGCATAGTGGTCGCGTTCAACTTTAGCTGGAGCGGCCCTCCACGCGGTATAAGCGGGCGCTGGCAGAGCGAGAACTATTCACCCTACCAGAATTACGGAGGAAACATCTACGGTAACGGCACGCTCGGCGCACACAACGCGGCACACCCGCTCATGCAGGGCGTAACCAACCTTAGCGCGTACTACCGGGCCAATCTTGTTCTCAAGCCGGGAGCCGAGCAGATTGCTGCCTGGAATGACGGCCGGCCTCTCATCGCTGTGAAAGGCCGAGCCATAGGCGTGAGCGCCTACGTGGGTGATGCCGACGGCGGGTGGAGTGGCGATTACGCCCGCATTGTTGTGAATGCAGGCCAATGGCTCAGAGGCGGACAGTGCGGCACGCCCGTTAGCACTTCGACTCCTCTCCCTCCTACAGCCACGCGCACCGCCACTCCTACCGAGACCCCCGGCGGGCCAACGTCCTGCACGGTGCCCAGCTTTGGCCCTCGTACCAACTTCGCTGTAGGTGACGCCCCGGAGCGCATTACAGTGGGCGACTTCAATAACGACGGCAACCTGGACCTGGCGACGGTGAACAAAGAGTCTTATAACATATCGGTACTGCTGGGCAATGGGTCGGGCGGCTTTGGTCCGGCTGCTACGTTTGAGTTAGATAATGAGCCTGCCGGTATAACTGCGGGCGACTTCAACCGCGACGGCAACCTTGACCTGGCTGCCGCGGGCTTCGGCACGGACATGGCGTTGGTGCTGCTTGGAAGCGGAACCGGCGGCTTTGGCCCTGCTACGGGCTATGGGTCAGGCTCTACAGGCGCGGGCATAGCAACAGCCGACTTCAACCAGGATGGCATCCTGGACCTGGTGATAGCCGATAGCGGCCAGGACAATATGCTTGTACTGAGGGGCAACGGTTCCGGCGGCTTTGGTTCCCCGCTTGAGTATGATCTCGACTGGATACCGACTGATATAACCGTAGGCGACTTCAACCGCGACGGCAACCCTGACACGGCAGCGACCAACTCCTTCTCTGATAACGTATCGGTTTGGCTGGGTAACGGGTCCGGTGGCTTTGGCTCCCCCGCTAACTACAACGTAGGGGCAAATCCCAGGAGCATAGCGGTCAGCGACTTCAACCGGGACGGCAACCCAGACTTTGTCACATCAAGCCCTGAGACATTCGCGGTATCGGTGCGGTTAGGCAACGGTACCGGGGGATTCGGTCAGACCTACAACTTCCCGGCAGGCAACGGCTCTGAATCTATAGGAATAGCCGACTTCAACTTCGATGGCAACCCAGACCTGGCAGTAGCGAACGTTCCCGGCAACGTAGCCGTGCTGCTGGGCAACGGGTCGGGCGGATTTGGCCCCTTTACCAACTTTGCGGCGGGAAGCGGGCCTTTTGCCGTGGCTGTGGGCGATTTCAACAGTGACAACAGGCCCGACCTGGCGGTGACAAACACCAACGGCGATAACGTGTCGGCGCTGCTAAACACCTGCCCTGCGGTGGTGGCTACGCCGACCGGCTCTCCCCAGGCCACTAGCACAGTTGTACCTCCAAGCAGCACTTCCATCCCTAGCACTCAGACGGTGGGCGTGGGCACTACTACCGCTACGGCCAGCGTAGTAGCTACTGCTAGCATAGTAGCTTCAACAACCGCAACTCCAGGGGCCTGCACCGTCACGTTCACAGATGTAACCCCAGGCTCGACTTTCTACACCAATATCATGTGCCTCGCATGCAGGGGCATCGTATCGGGTTACTCGGATGGAACTTTCCGCCCGAACAACGAAGTAACAAGAGGCCAGCTTGCCAAGATAGTGTCTAACTCTGCCGGCTTTTCCGAGCCTGTATCAGGTCAGACCTTCCAGGACGTGCCTTCTTCTAACACCTTCTACGAGTGGATAGAGCGTCTTACAGGACGAGGATACATGAGTGGATACGTGTGTGGTGGTCCAGGCGAGCCTTGTAACACAGGCAGGCCATACTTCCGCCCATTCGCCAATGCTACCCGTGGACAAACTTCCAAGATTGTCTCTAATGCAGCAGGCTTCACAGAGACGCCCACCGGACAGACGTTCGAGGACGTACCACCTACCCATACCTTCTACACGGAAATACAGAGGTTAGCTTCTCGTAACATCATGGGCGGCTACGCCTGTGGCGGACCTGGTGAGCCTTGTCTATCCGGTAAACCATACTTCCGCCCTGGTAACAACGTGACTAGAGGACAGTCATCCAAAATAGTAGCCAATACTTTCTTCCCGGCCTGCAACCCTTATGGGGTAGTTAGAGAGGACTACTTACGACGAGAGCGCATCTACTTCGGGAAGTAGATGCGCTATCCTTTTGATTACAGGCAAAGCTCAACTATCTGCGCACCATGACTATCGTGCCTTCGGGGGCCCACTGGAACAGTTGTTTAGCGATGCCAAGCGGTAGGTTGACACAGCCGTGGCTCATCGGTCTGCCGAAGTTGTTGTGCCAGTAAGCGCCATGCAACGCATACCCGGAGAAAAAGTACATTACATCCGGCACGTTAGGCACCTCGTAGCGTTCGCCTAAGATGGTGCCTCGCATCGTCTGGGACCTGTACTTGAGATAGACCCTGTATGTGCCCGTAACTGTGGGAGTGCGCCCCATGCCTGTACTCACTCGCGTGGTAAGGACTGGCGTCTGGCCTTCGTAGACCACCATAGTCTGAGTAGTCAGGTTGACGTCAATCCACTTGGGGCCGTATTTACCGACAGGCACGGAGGGCTGGGGTGTCGGCGTTACGGTGCGCACAGTCCTCGGATCACCCGGCACCAATTCTATTACCTGCCCCACTTCCAGGAAATTGCCGTCCAAAAACCCGTTCAGCTTGATCAATTCCGTAACGGTCGTATTGAACTTAAAGGCAATCGAGGAGAGATTGTCGCCCAACTGGACTGTATAGCTTATCTGCTTGCCGGGTTGGGTTGTAGCTCCCGGAGCGCCAGGCTGGGTCGTGGCGGTGCGTGAGGCTGTCGCAGATGCTTGTGGCGTCCTTGTTGCCTGCGGTGTAGGCTGGCGCGTAGGTGTAGCAGTCGGCACAGGGGTCGAACCCGCAGGGGGTATCTTCAACACCTGGCCCACGTAGAGTAGGCTTGAGGGTGATATTCCATTAGCAGCCGCCAGAACCTCCCTGGTCACGCCAAATCTGGCAGCCAGCCCTGATAGGTGTTCTCCCGGCTGAACAACATAAGTGCCGGGGTTAGGCTGCCGCGTTGCGCTTGGGCCTGGTGGAGAGGTCGGCGCGGAGGTCGCCGTGGGCGCAGGGGCCAAGCCTGGAGAGGGTATGATGAGTGTCTGGCCCGCGTAAATAACAGAGCGCGATTCGAGGTTGTTGGCCGTCATGATTGCTTCTACGGTCACACCATACTGCGCCGCAATGCCGCTCAGAGTGTCGCCCGGCTGGACTACATAGGTCGTATCAGCATAGGCGACGCGTACGAGCAGTCCGGCAAGAAGCAACAGCAAAAGGAGGCCGAACATGACCCCCCTGCGCAACGAGCCTGACAGAACCTTAAGCCTGTGCTGCACTCCTGTACCTCTCATAAATAATAGTTATCCACAACCAGCAGTTTCTTTAGCTGCTCAGGTTCATCTTAACATGAGAAGATGTCTCAGTCAAAAGATTATGATAGTTTGGCACATCACAAGGTGACTTCTACTGATAATGCAGATTCCGTGCCTGCCTCATCGTCAGGAGCAGACAGGGCTGCCCGGCGCAGGGCGACCAGGCTGTACGCTGTGCCTACTACGCGAGCCGCGCCCCTGGCGCAGACCGCACCGATTCCACCGACAATAGGGATCAATAACCAACCTACCGCGCCGAGCGCCCCTACCCGAAGCCAATCCGCAACCGCAAGGATGCGCGGTTTGTTCAGAGGAAAGGCTACAAGAAAAAGCGAGCTGGTAACCAGGTCGAATAGCACCACAAGCGTCAGCGCCAGGAACAGTCCCGCCGAAGCCGCGTACTCTTCCCCATACAGCAGACGGATTAAGGGCTGTGCTGAGACCGCGACCAATCCCAGGGCGAATGCCAGCACGAGCGACCCCCTCCATACGCGCCCGGTGTAGCGCTTTATCTCTGATAAACCCTTCAGGCGGCTGGCACGCGGCAACAATACCGTAAGCAGGCTCTGGTTTAGAGTATCAAGTCGTAGCGCCAGGGCGAGCGCAACCGAATAGACTCCGACGACCTGGGGGCTAGCGAGCCTGCCGAGCAGTATCAGGTCCCCTTGCAGAGCCACCATTGTGCCCAGATTAGAAACCGCTATCCACTTACTGAACCCAAGCATCTCTCTGGCGGTGCTGATGTCAAGCCTGGGGAGCGCATCGCCAATCTCTGAGCGCCACGGCAACCAACCCCTCGGCAGCATCAGCCATGCAGGCAGCGTGCTAACAAGCGGTAGCGCCACATTCCAGGCTACCAGGGTTCCAATGTTCAACCGGCCCGCAATAAAGAGTGCGGCGATACCTGCCAGGGTTATGAGTGCGTTCAGCACGCCCGCGACACCTAATCGCCCAAAGCGGCTCAATCCCACCAGCACAGTACCTGGATAGCTGCTAACCGACAGGGCTGCGATAGTAAAGAAAGCCAATTGCAGATAAGGTGTGAGGTCGGGGTAGCCAAGTATGTAAACGGCGATAGGTGCCGACAGAATCACACCGAGCGCGGCAATGAGCGCACCACTTACCAGCCGCAGCATGAAATAAGTACGAGCAGTTGAGACGGCCATATCGTGGGCCGCATCGTCCCGCTTGCTCTGCTCGGCGATCATTTTGACGGCGGTGTATGTTAGCCCGGCATCGGCCAGCGTGCCGCAGATCATTACGGTAGCCATGACCATCCCGAATCTGCCGAACTCAACAGGTCCAAGAGCGCGAGCCGACAGCACGCTCCCCACGAGCGCGATGAGCATCTGCACCCAGCGCCCGCCCATCGTAACCGCCAGGTCAGCCACCACGGGCCTATCAAGCATCATTATCCTGCTCAAACCATGCAAGCACATAAGCGACCGCTCTAGAAATTACGAATTACGAATTACGAATTAGCTTTCAGCTACTAACCCCTAAATACTTTGCTTTCTTTGCTCCCTTTGCGTCTTTGCGTCTTTGCGTTTCATTCGTAATTCGTAATTCGTAATTCGTAATTTCCTATAGCCTTATACCCCAGGAGGCCAGGTACGCAGGCAACACTCTCCGGTCCCACGGACGCAGCCTCATGAGAGAATATAGATGACGGCGTGCCGCCCCCCTGTTGCCCGATTCGATGTAGAACCTTGCCAGCTTTAGATGCACGTTGGCAAGTCCACGCCGCCCACGCACCCTCACATCACGTCCTAGCTCCGGGCGCTCGGAGAGGAAGCTCTGCACGATGTCCAGATATTCGAGCATCGACGCCCGCTGCTGGGCCAATGACCGGCTGCCGCCATGCGCCCGGTGCAGCACCAGCACATCGGGCACGTAGCACGCACTATACGCGGCCGCCAGCTTCACGATCAATTCATAGTCCTCGTTTATTTGCCTGCCGGAGAAACCTCCGAAATGCTTGAACGCGTCGCGTCTCACCATGAGCGCGCTCGGCACTACCACCGGCTCCTCCAGTATATAGCCAACGATATGGCCTTTATAGTCGGCTGACGGCGAGAGATAGGGGCCGTTGCCTATCGGGCCATTTTCATCGAACCGTTGCACGTTGCAAAAAGCGAAGCGGGCATCTGGCATCGCGGCGATTGCCATCAACTGACGCTCCAGACGCTCCGGCTTCCAGATGTCGTCCGAGTCGAGGAACGCGATCCACTCACCCGTGGTAGCCTCGACCCCGCGATTGCGTGCCTCACCAAGACGGTCCCGGTGCGGCCCCATCAAATAGATAATAGGTATACCGCCACCGGCGAAATCCCGGACAACCTCAG
>JBBRVL010000055.1:0-14136 GCA_038246925.1 Chloroflexia bacterium | reverse complement strand
TATTGGTGCCTGAAGGCTACCACCCTGTATCCGCAGCTGCGGGCTACAACTGCTATTACCTGAACGCGCAGGCCGGGCCGACGCGCGCCTGGCTGGTGAGGGACGACCCCGCACACACCTGGGTCAAGGCCCGCACGCCTGATTTGTA
The DNA here is from genome assembly GCA_038246925.1 of Chloroflexia bacterium. GTDB lineage: Bacteria > Chloroflexota > Chloroflexia > QHBQ01 > JADMIH01 > JADMIH01. The sequence continues at coordinate 13,988 of JBBRVL010000055.1, read as the reverse complement.
GGCGGAGAGTGGGATGTAGAATGTCCTTGCTGATGGCTGGCGAGAGCCTAGCTCAAGCGCGAGCGTGCAAGCGAGTGCTCTCCCTTGTAGAAGGCAATACGGCCCAGAATGGTGAGGACGCGCCCTACCCTTACCTGCCCCATCCATATCATTCACACTTGGCTCTCTTTTTGACAGCGTATGGTCGAACAGTTAGAATGTCGGTACTATCGGGAGACGCTCGACTCTCGGCGTGTGAGCTTCTGGCCCTGGCCATGCCGTAAGCTATTGTTTACCTTAAGGACTGACTATCACCGTCGTTATACGTCTGCTTTGCGCAGGGTTACGACCCACCGGCCTCCACATGCCTCAACCCACTCATTTGAATATTCCTCCAAGTCGCATATGCTTATACACCCTGGGAGAACACGATGGTAACCAAACAGGCACCTGCAATAACTGATCCAGCCCTCCATCCTAGTGACCATTCTAACACTGTTGACGTGAAACTACTTCTTAGCACCCTCGTCGCTGTCAAGAAGGGAGACTTCTCTGCCCGTCTCCCCGCCGAATGGACCGGGATAGGTGGAAGAATCAGCGACGCTCTCAACGATGTCATCGAGCTAAATGAGAAGATGGCACAGGAGCTTGAGCGCGTAAGTCGTCTAGTCGGTAAAGAGGGAAAGATTGGCGAGCGGGCCTCACTGGGGTCGGCAAGCGGCTCATGGGCTAAGAGCCTCGATAATGTAAATGCCCTAATCGCGGACATGGTGCAGCCGACAAGCGAGATGGCACGAGTTATTGGCGCCGTCGCCAAAGGTGATCTATCGCAGACCGTAGCCCTCGAGATAGATAACCGTTCTCTGGCGGGTGAGTTTCTCAGAACCGCTAAGACAGTCAACACGATGGTGGCCCAACTAAGTTCCTTTGCCTCCGAAGTAACGAGGGTAGCACGGGAGGTAGGCACCGAAGGTAAGTTGGGAGGCCAGGCCCAGGTGAAAGGGGTTTCCGGTACATGGAAAGACCTCACGGACAGCGTCAACTCCATGGCAGGCAACCTCACCGCCCAGGTACGTAACATTGCGGATGTCACAACTGCTGTTGCAAACGGCGACCTCTCCAAGAAGATCACCGTTGACGTGCAAGGTGAGATCCTTGACCTCAAGAACACCATCAACACCATGGTGGACCAGCTCAATTCCTTCGCTTCCGAAGTGACCCGTGTAGCTCGGGAAGTAGGTACCGAGGGCAAGCTGGGTGGTCAGGCCCAGGTTAAAGGGGTATCAGGCACATGGAAAGACCTCACCGATAATGTCAACTCCATGGGAGGCAACCTTACTTCTCAAGTACGAAACATTGCGGATGTCACCACAGCCGTAGCCAACGGTGACCTCTCCAAGAAGATTACCGTTGACGTGCAAGGTGAAATGCTGGAGCTAAAAGATACTATCAATACGATGGTCGACCAGTTGCGCTCCTTCGCTTCCGAAGTAACAAGGGTAGCACGGGAGGTAGGCACCGAAGGTAAATTGGGCGGTCAAGCACAGGTCAAAGAGGTAGCGGGCACCTGGAAAGACCTCACAGACAGCGTCAACTTCATGGCCGGCAGCCTCACCAACCAAGTACGCGATATCGCCGACGTCACAACTGCTGTCGCAAACGGCGACCTTTCAAAGAAGATCACGGTGAACGTGCAAGGTGAGATGCTCGACCTCAAGAATACGATCAATATCATGGTCGATCAACTCAACTCTTTTGCATCAGAGGTGACACGCGTGGCGCGGGAAGTCGGCACCGAAGGTAAATTGGGCGGTCAGGCCGAAGTGAAAGGTGTGGCGGGTACATGGAAAGACCTCACGGACAGCGTAAACTCCATGGCGGGCAACCTCACGGCCCAGGTGCGTAACATCGCCGATGTCACCACAGCCGTAGCCAACGGCGACTTATCGAAGACCATTACCGTTGATGTACAGGGTGAGATCCTTGAGTTGAAGAACACCATCAACACGATGGTAGATCAGCTCAACTCCTTTGCTTCCGAAGTCACACGCGTGGCCCGCGAGGTAGGCGCTGAAGGTAAATTGGGCGGCCAGGCTGATGTGCGAGGTGTAGCAGGCACGTGGAAAGACCTCACTGACAGTGTCAACTTCATGGCTGGCAGCCTGACCAACCAGGTGCGTGATATTGCTGACGTCACAACTGCTGTCGCAAACGGCGACCTCTCTAAGAAGATCACCGTTGACGTGCGCGGTGAAATCCTGGAGCTAAAAGATACTATCAACACGATGGTCGACCAACTAAGCTCTTTCGCCTCAGAGGTAACACGAGTGGCGCGAGAAGTAGGCACCGAGGGCCAACTTGGCGGACAGGCGCAGGTAAAGGGTGTTTCAGGCACGTGGAAAGACCTCACCGATAATGTGAACTCGATGGCGGGCAATCTGACAGACCAGGTACGAAACATAGCGGCTGTCACCACAGCCGTAGCCAACGGCGACCTCTCCAAGAAAATCACCGTTGATGTACAGGGTGAGATCATTGAGTTGAAGAACACCATCAATATCATGGTCGACCAACTCAATTCCTTCGCTTCTGAAGTAACACGCGTAGCACGGGAAGTAGGCACAGAAGGCAAGCTGGGTGTACAGGCGAATGTACCGGGTGTAGCAGGCACGTGGAAAGACCTCACCGATAGTGTCAACTCCATGGGAGGCAACCTTACTTCCCAGGTGCGTAACATCGCAGCAGTTACCACAGCCGTCGCAAACGGTGATCTCTCCAAGAAAATCACCGTTGACGTTCAGGGTGAGATCCTCGACCTCAAGAACACCATCAACACCATGGTCGACCAGCTCAACTCCTTCGCCTCAGAGGTAACACGCGTGGCGAGAGACGTGGGCACTGAGGGCCAGCTTGGCGGCCAGGCCCAGGTCAAGGGGGTCGCGGGTACGTGGAAAGACCTCACTGATAATGTCAACTCGATGGCCGGCAACCTGACCGACCAGGTACGCGGCATCGCCAAAGTGGTTACAGCCGTTGCGAATGGTGATCTCAAGCAAAAGCTCTCCGTGGAAGCTAAAGGTGAGATCGCCGCGCTCGCCGACACCATCAACGGCATGATCGATACGCTGGCGACCTTTGCCGACCAGGTAACCACCGTGGCGCGTGAAGTGGGCGTCGAAGGCCGTCTGGGCGGCCAGGCAAGCGTGCCCGGAGCCGCAGGCACCTGGAAAGACCTCACGGATAACGTGAACCAACTCGCCGCCAACCTCACAACCCAGGTACGCGCTATCGCCGAAGTCGCCACCGCGGTCACGGAGGGCGACCTGACCCGCTCCATCCGTGTGGAGGCTGAAGGCGAGCTGGCTGCCCTCAAGGACAACATCAATCAGATGATCGCCAACCTGAGGGAGACAACCCAGAAGAACAGCGAGCAAGACTGGCTAAAAACAAACCTCGCCAGGTTCAGCCGCATGTTGCAGGGCCAGAAAGACCTTCTCACCGTGTCAAAGCTCATTCTCTCTGAGCTAGCGCCGGTCGTTTCGGCCAGTCATGGCGTCTTCTACGGTATGGATGCATCGAAGGACGAGCCTGTGCTAAAGCTTCTTGCCAGCTATGCTTTCCGCGAGCGCAAGGGCTTCTCCAATGAGTTCAAGCTGGGCGAGGGCCTGGTGGGGCAGAGCGCCCTTGAAAAGGAGCGAATAGTGCTCACCAGCGTGCCGCCCGACTACATCCAGATTAACTCCGGGCTGGGCGCGGCAACACCGTATAACATAATCGTCCTGCCGGTCGTCTTCGAGGACGAAGTCAAAGCCGTGATGGAACTAGCTTCTTTTGAGCGTTTCAGCCCCACTCACCAACTCTTTCTCGACCAGCTTACCGAAAGCATAGGCATAGTGCTCAACACAATCGAAGCCAATATGCGTACGGAGTCGCTCCTGACCCAGTCTCAGTCGCTGGCTCAGGAGCTACAGAGCCAGCAAGAGGAGCTGCAGCAGACGAATGAGGACCTGGAGGACAAGGCTCAACTCCTCGCCGAGCAGAACGCCGAGGTAGAGCGCAAGAACCGCGAGGTAGAGCACGCAAAGCACGAGCTCGAAGAGAAAGCAGCACAGCTTGCGATTACGTCTAAATATAAGTCCGAGTTCCTTGCCAACATGTCGCATGAGTTGAGGACGCCATTGAACAGCCTGCTCATCCTCTCTCAGCAACTCGCCGAGAACCCTGAGGGCAACCTTACCGGCAAGCAGATGGAATATGCCAGGACCATACAGTCGGCGGGCGGTGACTTGCTCACGCTTATCAGTGACATACTCGACCTGTCCAAGATCGAGTCGGGAACCGTGACTGTTGATCTAACAGAACTTGACTTCACCGAGTTACGAGATTTCGTAGAGAGAACGTTCCAGCATGTTGCAGCGTCCAAAGGGTTAGACTTTAATATCAGGTTGTCCCCGAACCTGCCCACAACGCTCCATACCGATGTCACGCGTCTGCAACAGGTCCTCAAGAACTTGATATCAAATGCTATAAAGTTTACTGAAAAGGGGGGCGTTACGCTCGAGATAGCGCCTGTGAGATCGGGTTGGGGCAGCGAACACGATGCGCTCAACCACGCAGAGTCGGTAATAGCATTTGCCGTGCGAGATACAGGTATAGGTATCTCACCGGACAAGCAACAACTGATCTTCGAGGCATTCCAGCAGGCAGATGGCACTACCAGCCGCCGGTACGGTGGCACCGGCCTCGGCCTATCAATCAGCCGCGAGATCGCTCGGCTACTGGGTGGCGAGATCCGTCTGACCAGCACACCCGAAGTGGGCAGCACCTTCATACTTTACGTGCCACAAAATGCCCCCGTTGCCCCAACATGGCCGCAGGGGAACGGCAGGACGAGTAACGGCCATGGAACCGGGGAGCCTGAGCAAACGGGCATGGGTGGACACGTCGGGGTTGGGCAAAGCCCAATTCCCCTACGGACCTCGCGTAGTTCGTCCTCTGTAAATCAAAACTCACAATTCATAATTCAGAAGTCGCAGACAGAGTCCGAGATCGAGGACGACCGCGATAGTATAGAGCCGAAGGACCAGGTGCTCCTCATCATCGAGGATGATACCAACTTTGCCCGAGTGTTGCTGGACCGCGCCCGCGCTACAGGCTTCAAGGGGATTGTCACCTCACATGGAGACGCGGCTCTTGCGCTGGTGCATCACTACAAGCCACATGCGATCACGCTCGATCTGCACCTAGCTGGGAGAGAGGGGTGGAGCGTCCTTGAGAGCCTGAAGAATAATCCTGATACCCGCCACATCCCTGTGCTTATCTTATCGATTGATGAAGAGCGAGACCGTGGCCTCCTCAATGGCGCCCTGGCCTTCCTCACCAAACCCATCACTAAGGAAGCGCTCGACGGAGCGCTCGCTGACTTGAAGCGATTTATCAAGAGACGGGTCAAAAAGCTCCTTGTGGTAGAGGATGATGAGGCGCAACGCAAGAGTATCATCGCGTTGATAGGCGACGGCGGCCACTCGAAGAGCGGCAACTCAAAGAGTGATGTTAAGACAACTGCCGTAGCCACGGGCGCTGAGGCTCTTGCCGCGCTCAGGAATGAGCGATTCGATTGTATGGTGCTTGATCTGGGCCTATCGGACATGACGGGCTTGCAATTGTTGGCGGAGATCAAGAAGGAACCAAAGCTCAGGGAGCTTCCAATCATCGTCTACACCGGAAAAGAATTGACAAAGAAGGAGGAGAGCCAGATCAAGAGGGTAGCCGAGAGTATCATAATCAAGGGTGTGCAGTCACCGGAGCGCCTTCTGGATGAAACGTCATTGTTCCTCCATCGAGTAGCGGCGAACCTTCCGACCGACCAGCGCAAGATGATCGAGCAACTCCATCAAACGAACGGTACCCTCGCTGGCAAGAAGGTGCTCATTGTCGATGATGATATGCGCAACCTTTTCGCTATGACCAGCGTGCTGGAGCGCTTCAAGATGGATGTATGCACCGCCGAGAACGGAAAGGATGCTCTGGAGATACTGCAACAGACGCCGGACATCGAGATTGTGTTGATGGACGTGATGATGCCTGAAATGGATGGCTACACTACTATGCAAGCCATACGTAAGATCGACAAGTTCAAATCGCTGCCGATCATTGCTATCACTGCCAAAGCGATGAAGGGCGACCGCGAAAAGTGCCTCGAAGCCGGTGCGTCAGACTACGTTGCTAAACCTGTAGACACAGATCGTTTGCTGTCGCTCTTGCGCGAATGGTTCACGGCTGTGCGTAATTCGTAATTTTGAATTATGAGTTTTGAATTATGAATTGAGTTTACTCATTCAAAATTCATAATTAGTAAGTGGAGGCAGATGCCCGACAAGACGCTTGAGGATATAGAGATCGACCTGCTCCTGGAGGGCGTATACCGCCACTATGGATACGATTTTCGAGACTACTCTCTCGCTTCAGTCAGGCGCAGGGTCTGGCAGACCGCCCGCGATGAGGGGGCGTGCACTATATCTGGACTGCAGGAGAAGGTCCTGCATGACGTGGAATGCTTGAACCGGCTCCTGCACGCGCTCTCGATCAATGTTACATCGATGTTCCGCGACCCGGACTTTTACCTGGCGTTCAGGAAGCGAGTAGTGCCGGTATTACGCACGCATCCGTTCATTCGCATCTGGAACGTCGGCTGCTCAACCGGCGAAGAGGCATATTCCATAGCAATCTTACTAAGGGAAGAGGGCTTATACGACAGGTGCCAAATCTACGCCACTGACTTCAATAAGGCGGCTCTACAGAAAGCGGCGGCGGGTGTATTTTCCCTTCCCTCGATGAGGGAGTACACCGCCAATTACTCGCAAGCCGGTGGCACAGCTTCGTTCCCCAGCCTGTACGAGGTCAAGAACGGCAGCGCTACCATCGACCCGTCGCTCAAGCAAAACATAGTCTTTACGCAGCACAATCTCGTAACGGATAGCGCCTTCAACGAGTTCAATGTCGTTTTATGCAGGAACGTCTTGATTTATTTCAACAAGACCCTGCAGGACCGTGTTCACAAACTGTTGTATGATAGTCTCTCCATGTTCGGCATCCTGGGACTTGGCAAGAAGGAGACAATAAGATTCACTTCCCACCAGGGGTGTTATGAGGAGTTGGACGGCAATGCGAGGCTCTACCGGAAGGTGAAATGATTTTGGATTTTGGATTTTGGGTCTTGGATTGAATAGTTCCCGTCTAATCCAAAATCCAAAACCTAAAATCCAAAATTGATAAGGGGTAGCTGTAAATGCGCGATGACAAGGTCAACATCTTGATGGTTGACGACAAAGCCGATAACCTTCTCGCTCTGGAAGCTCTTCTGGGCGACCTGGGCCAGAACCTGGTGAAAGCTTATTCGGGAACGGAAGCACTGAAATGTGTATTGAAGCAAGATTTCGCCTTGATTTTGATGGATGTACAAATGCCTGGGATGGACGGCTTCGAGACGGTCGATCTTATCAAAGAGCGCGACCGTTCTCGCCACACTCCAGTCATCTTTCTCACGGCACTCAGCAAAAGTGACGTCTATATTTCGCGTGGTTACTCGGTTGGCGCCGTGGATTACATCCTCAAGCCGATTGTGCCTGAGATCCTTAGATCAAAAGTTGCGGTCTTCGTAGACCTGTTCCAGAAGAGTGAGGAAGTAAAGCGGCTAAACGAAGAGTTAGAAGCTCGCGTAATGAAGCGCACGGCGCAATTACAGGAAGCCAATAACGAGTTGCATGCCGAGATAGCTGAGCGCAAGCGCCTCGAGCAGCAGAAGGACGGATTCATCGCCGTGGCATCACATGAGCTGAGAACGCCGCTCACGACTATCAAGGGCTATACCAAACTAGCCCTACGCAGCGCTGAGAACACAGGGGACGAGAAGCTAATCCGCACATTGAGTATCGTATCGGAGAAAACAGACCAGTTGACCCGGTTGATGAACGACATGCTTGATGTATCGCGCATCGAGCAGGATATACTCCCTCTTGATATTACGACTTTCGATGTAGGCAAGCTGCTGAAGGAGATAATCAACGGTCTTGAGTTGATTGCGCCCGAATTCATATTCGATCTGAAGCTCCCGCCGGTGGTGGTTCTTGCTGACGCAATTCAGGCTGACGCAGATGCCGCTCTCCTGGTGAGTGCGGACCGCCAGCGTATCGAGCAAGTGGTGACGAATCTCTTGGAGAATGCAATTAAGTACACGGGCAAGGCCACGGTGGAAGAGCGCAAGATTGAGGTAAGTGCCAGGCCAGCGGGCGACGAGATAATTATAAAGGTTAGGGATCACGGCGTAGGCATACCTGTTGAGCAACAATCACAGGTGTTCAGTCGCTTCTTCAGGGCAAGCAACGTGACTTCCGCCAAGTATCCGTACCCTGGCATGGGGCTGGGCCTGTTCATTTCTCATGGGATAGTGCAACGTCACGGCGGTAAAATCTGGGTGGAATCCTCGGGACAGGATGGCAGCACGTTCAGTTTCTCGGTGCCGTGTAGTGAGAATTAGGGGTTAGGGATTAGGGATTAGGAGGCAGCATGTTTCACGTTTCCAACCCCTAACCCCTGACGGGAGTGGCAAATAAGGCAGATGTAGGGGCGGACCAGTGTGTCCGCCCTGTTCAGGCGCATCCCAGGCAAGGGCGGACACACGGGTCCGCCCCTACAGCATTGTATCTTCGCTTTTAGCCACTCCCCAAAACTCATCGCTAATTGCTCATTATTCCCCGCTGATATATACTTCAGAGGAGCAGCATTATACCTGAGAGGTAAGGCTTTTTGCGGAGGCACGACATACTGGGTGTGGGCATACACAACTGCGGCGAAGACGAAGCCATAAGTGAGATAGAGCGCTTCCTCAGCGAGCAGCCGTCGAGTCTTCACCAGGTATGCACTGTCAACCCCGAGTTTGTGATGGAAGCCCGCCGCAACCCGACCTTTCGCAACATAATCAACAACGCCGCCCTCGCAACACCCGACGGTATAGGCATCGTCCTGGCAGGCCGCCTGCTGCGCCGCCCGTTCAAAGGGCGAGCTACAGGGGTGGCCCTCGTAGAGCGCATCGCCCAATTGAGCAGTGAGCAAGGCCACTCGATATACATGCTTGGCGCAGGCGAAGGGGTGGCAGAGCAGGCAGCAAACGCCCTCAAGCAACGCCACCCGCGTATAATCATAGCGGGTACTTATGCGGGATCACCCAACGACAAAGACTTCCAGGAGATAAAGACCCGGCTAGATGCAACCCGCCCCGACATACTGCTCGTAGCCTATGGCGCGCCAAAGCAAGACCTATGGATAGATACCCACCGCCCCCAATTCCCCGACTCGATTAAAGTAGCGATGGGAGTAGGCGGGGTGTTCGATTATCTTTCAGGCAGGATCCCCCTAGCCCCGCCGCTAATGCGCCGCTTCGGCCTAGAGTGGCTCTACCGCCTGATAAAACAGCCCTGGCGCTGGCGCAGAATCCTGAGAGTGCTAGCCTTCGCCCTACTAACCATCAAGACGGCCCTGCTCTCACCTAACCCGCAACCAACAATTCGTAATTCGTAATTTGTAATTCGTAATTCACAAACATGGCTATAGACCGCACAACTGATTATGACCCCCCAATGTACTGCCCTCGCCACCCGAAGGAGCAGACATACCTGCGCTGCGGCAAGTGCGAGCGCCCAATCTGCGCCAAGTGCCGCGTCAGCACGCCCGTCGGCTTCCGTTGCATCGAGTGCGCTAACCTGCAGGTGCTTCCGACCTATGCTGTGGATACTTCGGTTTATGTCAAATCGGCTGTGGCAGGCCTCGTCGTAGCGAGCCTTGTGGGAGTCGTCATGGGCTACTTCCCCGACTTCGAGTTCTGGACCGCCCTCATCATGGGCCTGGCAGTGCCGGAAGCAGTAGCAACAGGCGCGAACCAGAAGCGTGGACCTGGCCTTCAGATGGTCGGTATCGCCTGTATCTTCGCTGGCTTCATCGTCAGCCGCGTCGTGATGAACACGGTCGGCGCATTCAGCTTCAGCGGCATATCGCTCCTGGACAACCTCCCTTTCTATTTGACCCAATACTCCGTCCTCTGGCTAGCCCGGATGATCTTCCTCACATACAAACGTCTTCAGTGATCCCACGCCAACCCGTAATTCGTAATTCGTAATTCGTAATTCACAAACATGTCCCTCGTCATTAATCCAAAATCCAAAATCCAAAATCCAAAACTCGACGAAGTCGTAGCTCGCTTCGGGTCGGTCTGCGTGCTGGTCATCGGCGACCTGATCCTCGACAAGTACACCATCGGCAAGCCGACGCGTATCTCACGTGAGGCCCCCATCGCCGTGCTTGAGTTCTCCCGAAAATACTCCATGCCGGGCGGCGGCTCCAGCCCTGCCTGCACGGTGGCCTCTCTCGGTGGGCGGGCGTATCTGGCGGGAGTCATTGGAGATGATGAGGCTGGACACGAGCTAAAGAGAGAGCTTGCGGGCTTTGGGGTCTATACGCAAGGGTTGGTGGTAGACCACTCGCGCCCGACCATCACCAAGAAGCGCATCGTGGCCCAGGTGACACCCTCCATGCTTCAGCAGGTCGCCCGTATCGACCACATAGACCGCTCACCGATAAATGGTGACGTAGAGCACACGCTCATATCGGCTATCGAAGAGATATTACCCCTCTGCGATGCCGTAATTGCCAGCAACTATAAGAGCGGCACCCTCACACCAGCCGTGGTCGAGCGCACCCGCGAGCTTGCGCGGACCGAAGGGAAGATCCTTGCGGTAGACTCGCAGGGCGACCTTGATCTCTTCCGCGGCTTCGGCATCGTCAAATGCAACCAGCCCGAGGCTGAAGATGCCTTACGCCGCCCCCTCAAAAGCGAAGATGATTTCAAGAATGGTCTCTCCATCCTTCTCAGAGAACTCGACGCCCAGGCGATGATCATCACACGTAGCGCGGAAGGCGTGTCCGTAATGACCCGAGGCGGCGAATACTGCCACATCCCGGTCACAAACACCTCGGAGGTATTCGACGTAACAGGCGCGGGCGACACAGTGATCGCCCTCCTCACGCTCGCAATGGCTGCGGGCGCGGATATATTCAAAGCGGCCCGCCTTGCCAACTACGGCGCGGGCATAGTGGTACGCAAGTGGGGCAACGCCGTCCTCCACCCCGATGAGCTTCGCGCAGTCCTAGCCGAGGTCTAGATAAGTAAAACCATGAGCAGAGACCCTAAACAGATACCTATTCAACGTCGGTCCGATGCCCGTATCGTCAATCTTCTTCGCATCATACCTGTCTTGGTCATAATTGCGGCTGGTCTCTATTTCTTGTGGCTGAACAGCCTGAACCCTCACTCATTTCTCGGCTCTAATTTACCTGTAACACCTGTAGCACTAGTGCCCGGCTCCAAAGGCATAGGCAATCCACCTGGGGCTATTCAGATAGGGTACGACCTGCCGGGAAACACAGTTGTGACGGCTAAACTGGAAGGACCTGTCTCTGCAACTATCCTTTCGACAGAGCAAGCAGCAGGTAGCCAAGTCCTGCGCTTCAATGGGGTGATAACTGACAGCAAAATAATCGATGGCTACACACTCGTGCAGCGCGTAGTGCCGGATGGCAGTTACACCATCGTTATTGCAGGTGGCGGCGGGCCGCTAGCGGGTGCAAACGTCATTGTACAGCAAGCTGACACCACGCCCCCTACTCTCCAAAACATAGTCATCAAGCCCGAGATAGTCTCACCCAACAGCGACGCTGTGGACGATGTGGCCGAAGTCACATTCCGCACCGATCAAACAGCCACCCTCTCCATCGACCTCACCAACGACCAGGGACAGGTCACGCCTATGCTCGCACCTGTAGAGAAGGGGCCAGGGGAACAGAACGCCGTTATCACCGCGCAAGACCTGATAGGCCAGCCACTGCCGAACGGCGTCTACACAGCCACCATCCGAGCCGAGGACCGCGCAGGCAATCGCGTAGAAGCCTACAGGCCGGTCAAAGTAGAGGGCGCGGGCGAGGCGTCAATCGAGATACTCAAGGTGGAGATCACGCCCCGGCAGATAATCGCGGGACAAGCCATAAGTGTGAGCATCACCGTCCGCAACAACGGCGATGTGCCTCTCCGCACGCAAGGCCCCGACGCAGGCTTCACCTACACCACCAACGATACCTACGCCTCCATCGAAAGCAACAGGTACACCGACAAAGCGGGCCTGTGGCGCATCGGGGTCGACTGGGACGCGAACGGTGGGGGCGGGGCCTACCGCTACCCCTTCCGCTGGGGCTTCGGCAAGACCCTTATGCCGGGCGAAACGGTCGTCACGGGCGGCAAGATCGTCATCCTCAAGCAGGAGCGCCAGATGTGGTTCTACGCGGGCGCGCTCCAGGAAGGCATTCGCATTGCCCTCGACCGCCTGGGCCGTACGCGGGTCGATGTAGATTTCTAGTGGTCGGTGGCTAATTGTTAGTCGTGGAGAACCCACCGACCACTCACCACTAATACCTATACTTTGCCCAATCGCGCGGTATCGACAGCCTCTGCCGGGGGATGATTATCGTGCAACCTGAATTGCCGCTGACGTCTTCGCCGTGCATGTAGGAGAGCTTCTTGTCATTCTGGGCGGCATAGGTAGCCCCGCGCATAGCTAGTTGTGCATCAAAGCCTTTGATGCGGCTCCCCTCTAGTCTGAGGAGGTCACGCACTGCTTCCCTTATCAACCCACTTCCCTCGCCCTTCCCTTTGCCGTGGACCACTTCCAGAGCGTGCTGCTCTCCGTCCGACAGTTGATCAACCAGCCAGTTGTACTTCCTGACGAAGCGTTCTATAGCATCAGCGACCGTGTAGCCGTGGAGGTCAATGGAATGGGTTTGCATGGGGTTAGTGATTAGATATTTCTAAACCGCACCATTGCGGATGCTATCTATAATGCGTTCTCCTCGCAGTTTCCATCGAACATCACCGAATGTAACCCAGGCAGGTACTGTTTGCTCTAGCCAGGTTTTCGCTCGTGCTGACACGAAAATATAATCTGTAGGTTGCTTTGAATCCTTGACCCTAAACCAGTCGATCCCGTCCCATGACGTTATCCCTAAGCCAGATACCCAGAGAGCATGTTCCTTTAACGATAACTCCCACAACTCGCCTACCTTGTCTGCTATCTGCGCAACGTGCGGCTGATTTGTGAAATAATCTAAAGGCTCAGATGTTTCAAGGCTCATCGGCGGCTCCAGTGCCGTTAGAACCCACCTTTCCCAGCTAAGCTCAATGATATGGTGCTTTATCACAGGCCGGAACGTGATTCCGGTCAAACCTGAGCTTTCCAACCTCTGCTTTAATGAGTCAGTGATTATTACCTCCCATATCATCCTCCCCATGTCACTTTCAGGCAGCATGATTGGCGGAACAAAAGGACCAGCCCTAGTAAGATCGAGCAGACCATCTTGCCTGCGGTTACACCAACCCACCAGGCATACTTCAGCGAAGCGCCCCCATTCTCTACCCCACGAAGGAATAGAGGGCCGCAGTAGTTCATAGACACTCAATGCTATATAGTTGTCCTCGAATTATAAAATGGTAACAAACTGCTCATAATTGCCTGCTAATCCTTAACCCCTACCCTTCAACAGATTAGAAGCAATCACTATCCGCTGTATCTGCGAGGTGCCTTCATAGATTTCGGTAATCTTGGCGTCGCGGAAGAAGCGCTCGACAGGGTACTCTTTCACGTAGCCGTAGCCGCCGTGGATTTGGAGGGCAGCATGGGCGCTTCGCATCGCAAGCTCAGAGGAAAATAGCTTTGCCATGCTTGCCTCTTTGCTCACCCTTAGACCTTTGTCGCGCATGGTGGCTGCGCGGTAGAGGAGGAGCCGTGCGGCGCTGAGTCCGGTCGCCATGTCGGCGAGCATGAACTGGATAGCCTGCTGGTCGCTGATCGGGCCGCCGAACTGCTCTCGCTGCAGGCTATAGTTGGTGGCTTCCTCGAATACGCGTTGGG
>JBBRVL010000054.1:0-14531 GCA_038246925.1 Chloroflexia bacterium | reverse complement strand
TGCAAATTCACGGCAAACAACCCTTATCCTCGCGTCGCCTGCCCGGCTGCTTTAGGAGGCACGGATGGATGAAAGAGCATCCTTTGGGCTGTGGCTTAAGCAGCGACGTAAGGCCCTTCGGTTCACTCAGGAAGACCTCGCGGAGCGCATATCCTGCTCCGGTGCGATGGTGCGTAAGATCGAGGCGGGTGAGCGCGTTGCCTCCCAGCAGATGGCTGACCTCCTGGCCGAGTCTTTCGGTGTCATTGCCTGTGAGCGTACTGCTTTCGTCCAGTTTGCCAGGGGCCTGCTGAGTAGCGATGCTGCCAAGCGGGAGCTATGGCAGACGCTGCACACAGTACAGGCTCACCCCACCAACCTGACTGCCCCACTCACCGCGCTGATTGGCCGCGAACAAGAGTTAGAAAGGCTACACGATCTACTGCTCCTCGGTAATGACCGCCTGTTTACCCTCACCGGGCCGCCCGGTATAGGCAAGACCCGTTTGAGTTTGGAGGTGGGGGTGGAGTTGCTCGACCACTTTGAAGATGGAGTTTTCTTCGTGGGCCTGGCCTCTGTAGTTGATCCCGATCTGGTTGCGTCTGCCATTGCCGAGGCCCTCTCCATCCCCGACACAGGTAGCGACTCGCCTCTCAGCAATTTGCGGCTGTCGCTTAGCAACAAAGATATGTTATTGCTGCTCGATAACTTCGAGCAGGTTTTGGACGCATCGCCGGTCGTCATCGAGCTACTTGGCGCATGTCCCAACCTCAAGGTCTTAGCAACCAGCCGTGAAGCGCTTCACGTTCATGGCGAGCAGCAATTTCCAGTGCCCGCCCTCGCCACCGTAGATTCTGCAAACTTACCGCCCATAGAAACCCTGGGGAGCGTACCGGCGCTTGCTCTCTTTACAGAGCGCGCACGAGCGGTCAAGCCGGATTTCGTACTGACCGAGGAGAATGCCGGGGCGGTAGCGGCAATTTGCGCGCGGTTGGATGGACTGCCCCTTGCCATCGAGCTTGCCGCAGCCCGCATCAGGCTCTTCTCCCCACAGGAGATACAGCCCCGCCTGGACAGTAGGTTGTCTATGCTAACCGGCGGGCCACGCAATCTGCCTGCCCGCCAACGCACCCTACGTGCTGCCATTGACTGGAGCTACCACCTGCTGAATGAGGAGGAGCAGACCCTGTTCGCTCGCATGGGCGTGTTTGTCGGTGGTTGCACCCTTTCTGCGGCAGAAGTCATATGTAACGGAGGGGACCTAGCCGGGGGGGACGTGCCCACAG
Organism: Chloroflexia bacterium; assembly: GCA_038246925.1. Classification (GTDB taxonomy): domain Bacteria; phylum Chloroflexota; class Chloroflexia; order QHBQ01; family JADMIH01; genus JADMIH01. The sequence continues at coordinate 13,266 of JBBRVL010000054.1, read as the reverse complement.
GCTCAAGACGGGATCTGTTGCTTGACGTGGGGGAGGGAGTAACGTCGCTGCTCGACAAAAGCCTGTTGAAGCGGGTAGAGGGGGTAGATGGAGAGTCACGTTTCACGATGTTGGAGATGTTGCGCGAGTACGCTGTGGGATGCGTTGAGGAAAGTGGAGAGACTGGGGTAATAGGCCGTTTACACGCTGAGTATTTCCTCGTCCTCGCCGAAGACGCGGAGCCAGAATTGCGAGGTCCTAACCAGGTCGACTGGTTGAAACGTATCGAGCAGGAACACGACAATATGAGGGCAGCACTGCGATGGGCCGAGACTAACAATGAGACTGCTCTTGGTTTACGACTCGCACTCGCCCTCTGGTGGTTCTGCGTCATTGACGGTCACATAAACGAAGCCAGAAGATGGCTAGAGGGACCATTGGCCCAGGAGGGAACTGAGCCATCGCTCCGAGCCAAGGCCCTGCATGTTGCCGGCCAAGCGGCCTGGGTGGGAGGAGATTTTGTCCAGGCGGACTTGTACCTTGAGCAAAGTTTGGCACTCTATAGGGATATAACGGACCCTCTTGGCGCAGGCCGAACCCTAAGAATTATTGCGAACTTGGCGCGGGATCGAGGTGACTACCTTAAAAGTCGCTCATATTACGAGCAAAGCCTCGCCATAATGAATGAGGTGGGAAACGCTGAAGGTATAGCCTTGGTGCTTATCAGCATGGGCGAAAATGCACGCTGTGAGAACGATTACGGGGCCGCGCGGTCTCTTTATGAACGAAGCTTGGGGATTTCGCGCGACGTGGGGTCCAAGCACATCGTTGCCGTATGCTTATTCAATCTAGGCCTCGTGGAACACCACAAGGGGCAGGCTGCATTGGCTGAGGAGCTGTTCAAGGAGAGCCTACAGTTGCACAGCGAGTTGAGAGAGAAATTCTGTGTTGCTGAATGTTTGTTCGGGCTGGGTGGCGTAGCTCGATCAGAGATGCAGTTGGATAGAGCCGTCAGACTGCTCGCAGCAGCTGATGTGCTGTTCCGATTAACGGGGCTCCAGCTGAACCGTATTGATCGTCAGGTTAACGAATACGAACTTGCCCAGGTACGCAAGCTAGTTGACCAGCCTACTTTTGAGCGATTGTGGGCGGAGGGACAGGCACTGACTATGGAGCAGGCGATACAGTATGCCCTACAGGAGATTTAGTTCTTTCATCGGCTTTGGTGAGCGTCCTGAAAATCATGCAGGCAAAGACAGCAGTGCAATTCTACAGATACACCAAATTTTGCCGGTACGTTTTGAAATCTTATGCGCTTTTTCGCTACGCCAGTATGTGATACCGAATACAAGTTCATCTGTTGCCCGGCCGGCAGAGCATCACAGAACGTCCGGTTGTGCGATATTGCGCTGCTGCCAACTCGCCCTTCTCCACTTTTCCCAAGCCACTCTCTTACCTGTACTGATCGACTAAATCTTCGGTTCGATCAATCCGTGCCAAAGATATAAGTATCGAGGAACGAATTGCGGAATTTCCCCTGTGGATCGTAAGAGAGTAAGAGCTGTTGAAAGTCGGGAAGCTTGGTGTAAAGCGTTCGCACACGGGTTGCTGGCATCGTGAACAGCTTGCCCCAATGTGGGTGGGCATTTAGCGGCGCGAGTTGTTCTTCTATGAGCGGTAGCAGCCGCCTGACGTCCTTCCAATCATTTCTCCACGTAAAGTGGATGCCGACACAGTCCTGCCCGTAACAGGGGCTCATCCACAGGTTGTCAGCCGCGATAGTGCGCACCTCGGAAACCTGCAGTACTGGCGCCACCTGGTTTCGTAAGCCGTAGATGGCGCGGAGGGCAGCGACCGCGTGTCGTCGGGGCACAAGGTACTCTGTTTGTAGCTCGTCACCGCTGCTCGGCGTGAAGTCCATACGGAAGTGCGGCAAGCGCTCATAAAAGGGGCCGATGATGCCCATCTGCTCAGTGCAAGCTTGTGCAGAGAGGCCTGCGATTGGGTGTCTATGGGTTGGCGCCAGGGTTGCCCCGAACAACTCGGGGACCATCTCGAATGTATCTCCGTCGGTGATGCGGCGCTTCAGCCAGACCTGATTCACCTGCCTGCTTCGCCAGTCGGTAAACAGACTGACGCTGTAGGCGCTGGACATGATGTCGTCGAAGTAGTCTTCCAACTGCTCCAAGGGCAGGTTTTCGTACACGTCCTGACGCATCTCAAACGTAGGCTCAATGTCGAGGGTGAGTTTCGTGATAACCCCTAGTCCGCCAAGCCCGACGACCGCCCCCGAAAACTGTTCGCCATTTTGGGCGCGGGATAAAACGACCACCTCGCCGTCGGCAGTGACCATCTCCATCGCAGCTACAGCCGTTGACAGACTTCCATTGCGGTCACCTGAGCCGTGCGTCGCCGTCGCACAGGCACCTGCTACACAAATATGGGGTAACGAGGCCAAGTTGTGCAGTGCATAGCCTCCGTGATGCAGTTGCTGGCAGATGTGACCATATCTGGCACCGGCATCAACTGTCACCGTGTGTCGTTCACGGTCTAACACTAGTAGGTGCTCTAGGCGCTCGAGGGAGATCAGATCTCCAGGCGAGTCCGCAATATCATTGAATGAATGGCGTGAGCCGAGCACTTTGAGCTTCCTGCTTCGGCTTACCAGTTCCTGGACTTGCTCGAGCGTCTCGGGGTAGTGCAATTTGCCGGCACGGTAGGTGTAATTGCCTGCCCAATTGCTTCTATTCTCAATCATCCCATGCTCCTGAGGCCCATATCGAACAGCCAGCTTGAAGGGCTCATACTTAACGAGCGCTTCCTAGTTTCCGAAGCATCTGCCGAATTGCTTCATAAGACACACTGTAGATTTTAGTCAGGTCACGAAGACTTGCGCCATCGGCACATAGCCTTTTACGTTGTTCCCAGGATTCTTGTAGTATGCTACTTAGAGGGTAGGAACGTCCAAGTTGCAATATGCACCCTTCTTTCCACCTCACGAATTAGGTACAATTAACTAACAGTAACTTTACTTTCATACAGACACAGGCAAATCAAGTCCACAGCGCAACTTTAGATTGGAGAATAGCACCAATGGCAATATGCAAACAACAGATTGCGACGCGCGGCCTATCAGCTCTCATGGCCCTGGTCATAGCCGTCACGTCGCTTTCAATAGCACCTACCCAGGCCCAGGTCAACAGTCGCACCTTCTCGGAGACCGGCAAAACTGTGCAGGGTAGCTTCCTGGACTATTGGCAAAGGAATGGAGCACTTGCCCAGCAAGGACTCCCCATTTCAGGCGAGCTTCAGGAGAAGAGCGACACTGACGGCAAAACTTATACCGTGCAGTACTTCGAGCGTGCCGTATTCGAGATGCACCCCGAAAACAAAGCTCCATATAATGTGCTCCTTTCTCTGTTAGGTGTCCGTTACTATGCGCAACGCTACCCCAACGGAGCGCCGGGTCAGACCGCTAATGGGACGGCCGGTTCTCTCCTTTTCCCGGAGATGGGCCATAGGCTTGGTGGACTCTTCCTACAGTACTGGAAGAACAATGGCGGACTTGCACAGCAGGGCTACCTGATCTCCGAGGAGTTCCAGGAGCGTAGCGCCACTGACGGCAAGCTGTATACAGTCCAGTATTTCGAGCGTGCGGTATTCGAGTATCACCCTGAGAATAAGGCGCCTTACAATGTGCTCCTCTCATTGGTGGGCACGTTCCAATATGAGGCCAGATACGGTGCGATAAGCGCCCCACCGCCAGCCAATGTACTGACTGCGCCCCAGCGTATTGAATTGTTAGATGCGGTGTGGCGGACCGTGCGGGATAATTATGTTTATACAGACTTCCGGGGTGTCGATTGGCAGGCAACCTACAACGAGTACAGGGCAAAGATAGCTGCGGCGAGCACTGACAAGGACGTATATAATCTCCTGTCGGACATGATCACGAAACTGGACGATATGCACTCGTCGTTTCTTGATCCGGAGCAGGTGGCCGAAGACGAGGCGTTGCGGCGCGGCGATTTGAAGCTGTCTGGGATTGGAGTTTTATCACAAAAGATTGATGACTCGGTACGCATCGTGTACGTCATTCCGGGCGGGCCAGCGGATAGGGCGGGCTTACTCGCCTTCGATATAATCGGGGCCGCCGACGGAACGCCACTCACCACCTCAGAAGACGCCCCACGCCTGATTCGAGGTCCGCCCGGTACATCCGTGAGGCTAACTATCGAAACACCTGGAAAGCCTGCACGTGATGTGGTCGTGGTACGGGAGACTGTGACGTTCGCATTTCACGCCCAGGCACGGAGGTGGACAGGCACTAATATCGCCTATGTGAGCTTCCCAACTTTTAGCTCGTCCGGCATTGCAAGCGAAATGGCAAGCGAGATTCAGCGCCTGGCCGCGGCTGGCCCTCTCGATGGTGTGATCATCGACCTTCGCCAGAATGGAGGCGGGTTGATCTCCGAGCTGAATTCGGCCCTGGCACTCTTTATCAATGGGGGCAGCGCGGGCTTTGATGTTACTCGCTCGGGCCGAACCGAATACAGGATACGTACGGGGCGGGTGCTTGCCGCTGTGCAGGGCAAACCTGTGGTGGTGCTCACCAGCAAGGCAAGTGTCTCGGCCTCCGAGCGGTTCGCGGCGGTGATGCAGGACCACGGGCGGGGCACCATTCTAGGTACGACCACGGCTGGTAATACAGAGACGGTCTACCCCCACGATATGCCCTATGGCTCACGTCTCATGCTTGCCCAGGCGACCTACCTGCGCATCGATGGCAAGACGAGCATCGAGGATATTGGCGTCGTTCCCGACATAGTGGTGGACGTACCCTGGTACCAGTTCCCTGCTGACCAGGACCCGCAGGCGCTCGCTGCCGTGAAACACATCCAGAATGACAAATAGCAGCAGGACTGTAAAGCAAAAAGGGATGTCGACAAACGCCATCCCTTTACAAGCCGCAATGGTTGGGTCTGGGACAGGTAGCGCTCTACGCTTTGACCGCAGTTGCGCTCAGTTTCTAGGCTCGAAACTCAACCCCTTCTACACCGCAACTCTGTACAGGCAAGCGCCGGGCGGGTGTTGATCAACAATTAGCAGGTAACGGGGGCCAACACGGGAACCGTTCCCTTACTGATCCTCCACGGCCCAGGCTCCAGGTCCAAAATAGGCGAGGACGAGCAGCCCGGCTAATAAGCTCAGTTCGAACAAGTAGCTCTGAGGGTTGATCGATTGAGGCAACTTTACCAGCATTATTTCGGCAGTAACTATGGCTGCTAGCATCAGCGCAACCGTTCTCGCTATAACCCCGAAGACTAAGGCTAGGCCACCCAGAGTTTCGACAACAGCGAGAATAGGCGCAGTAATGCTTGGGGCGGGCATATGTAGTTCTGCGAAGAATGCGACTGACCTGCCCAATCCTCCTGCGTTTATAACTCCGATCTTACTCAACCCATGGAAGACGAAGAACGCTCCAACGGCTACTCGGAGCGCGAGTACCACATACCGGCGATAGTTTTTGGCACGGGCAGAAATCACAATATTGACTGCTTGTACTTTGCTGCTTTCTCTACTATAGCAAGTTCCATACGCTCTTTGGGCGACAGACAATCTGCATAGCCTTCCCGCCCCGCAACGGCACTGCTTGGGGAAGCAAATATGAGCCAGGTGGAAGACAAGGCTCCTATGTAACGGGCGTGGCTAGCCTGGGCAGGGCCGCTTCAATGTCGGCGCGATGAGGTTCCAGCCACGGCGGGAGAATGAGCTGCTCGCCCAGGTGCTCTGGCTTCTCGTCAAGAGCAAAGCCTGGGCCTTCGGTCGCAAGCTCAAAGAGCACCCCGCCAGGCTCGCGGAAGTAGACCGATTTGAACCAGAAGCGATCTATGACTCCCGTGGGGTGACTGCCGGCAGCGACTATGCGCTGGCGCAGTGCGATCTGCTGCTCATCATCCTCGACACGCCATGCAATATGATGGACGCTTCCGACGCCCCATTGCCCTAGTCGTTCCCCCGGAACCTCCTGTATCTCAACGAGGTTGCCTGAGCCTCCCCCCTGTACGCCGAAGCGCACCCAGTCACCGTCGGTGCCGAGACGTTCAAAACCGAGTACGCCGGTGAGGAAGTCGGCGGTTGGACCCAGGTCTCGCTCCCAGAGGCGAGCGGCGTGGAGACCACGAATCTGCTGTTCCGGGGGTACAGGACTCTCTTGCCAGGGAGCGAACAAGCGAGGATCATCGGTCTCAACTAGAGAAAGCGCAAGGCCGTGGGGGTCACTGAACGGTAGGGTTCGCTCGCCAAACCGCTCCGTCGAGGAAATCGTCTCAACTCCGTGGCGTGCCAGCCTCTCGGCCCAGTATTCCAAGCTGCCCGACGGCACGGCTAGCGGCACCTCGATGGCAAGGCCGGCCCCCATGCGTCCGCGCGGCATATGCGCCCAGGGAAAGAATGTCAGGTCTGTGCCGGGGTGCCCTTCGGCGTCGGCATAGAAGAGGTGGTACGTCCCCGGATCGTCCTGGTTGACGCTCTTCTTTACGAGGCGCATACCGAGCAGCTTTGTGTAAAACGCGAAGTTTTCCTGTGCATCCCCGGCAATGGCCGTGATGTGATGTATACCCCGGATGAGGTTCGTTTCTGCTCTGTCCATTCTCTATGCTACACCTCTCGCTATCCAAACTGTGGACATATCCCGCAAAGTATATCTGCGCATGATCATACCAGCAAAGTATATACCGCCGAAAAAAGTAGTCGGTAGTCGGTATTGTACGGAAATTGATCTATTGCCACATAGGAGACGATAAATGTGGGGAGTATTGACGACTTGAAGAAAACCTACGTATACTGATACTAACCGATACGGTTACGGTCCGAAAAGGACCCATAATAATCAGACAGAAGGAAGGAGGTGAAGAGCAATGTTGCATTACCGCGTAACCTGATCCCGCGCGAACAATCGCTGGATGCGATTTCATGATAGCTGCGCGTGGGTCGTATGCACCACTGCAACGCGGGCCTGTTTTGCTCTTCACCTTCCGGTCAGGTTGATTCTTGAATGCTTCATGGGATGCATTTCGAGTAGTAACCTGTTTAAGAGTAAGGCAAGAAGTATTGACTGCTACGGCGAGCTAACAGCCTCGCTCGGTTAGGCCCTTGGTTGCATATGCGCTAGCCATTTTCCACCTCCAGTGCGGAAGAACGGACAGCAAACTTAGCTTATACCAAGGAGCCTAAAATCATGCGATCTCGGTCGTCAATACTGTCATTCCCCATTGTCGTGCTCACCATGCTCAGTCTGCTGGCCCTCAGCGGCTGTGGTACCGAGCAGCCTCAAGCACAGCCAACCCAGGTTTCTACACCATCAAAAGAGCCTCTCATAATCTCGGCAATCCCCGACCAGGACCCGGAGAAACTGCAACGTCTCTACGGCACGGTTGCAACCTACCTGTCTAAAGAGCTTGGCATACCGGTCGAGTACAAGCCGGTCACTGACTACACAGCCTCGGTGACTGCCTTCAAGGTGGGCGATCTACAGCTCGTGTGGTACGGAGGCCTGACCGGAGTGCAGGCTCGCTTGCAGGTCCCCGGCGCTCAGGCTATTGTCCAGCGCGACATAGATGAGAAGTTCCACAGCGTCTTCATCGCTAATACGGCCAGTGGTATTAACAGCCTGGCCGACCTGAAAGGCCATACTTTCACCTACGGCAGCGAATCCTCTACGTCGGGCCGTCTTATGCCGCAGTATTTCCTTTCCAAAGCAGGCATCACAGCTGCTGATTTCAAGGGAGAACCAGGTTTTTCCGGCTCCCACGACAAAACTCTCAACCTTGTCACGGCAGGCACATTCGATGCCGGTGTGCTGAACGAACAGGTATGGAAGAGCCGCCAGGCAGAGGGCAAAGTAGACGCCTCAAAGGTCAAGGAAATCAACGTGACTGACGCTTACCATGACTATCACTGGGTCCTTCACCCGGACACCGTGACTCGCTACGGTGCAGACTTCGCAGGGAAGGTACAGGCGGCTTTCACTAAGCTCGATGCAAGTGTGCCTGAGCAAAAGGAGATACTGGACCTATTCGGCGCGCAGAAATTCATCCCAACAAGCAACGACAACTATGCCCAGATCGAAGAGGTAGGCCGCGAAACCGGGCTTATCGTCAAGTGACCAATGCGAGAAGATGAGGTTGTATTTCGACTGCGCAGTGTCGGGAAGCGCTTCGGTGCCTTTTCGGCGCTGCGCAATATCGATCTTGACATAAGATTCGGCGAACAAGTAGCCCTGATAGGTCCAAGCGGGGCGGGTAAGAGCACTCTCGTTGGCCTCCTGAATGGCACACTTTTGCCCAGCGAGGGTGAGCTTATCGTACTTGGGCACGACCTGCCCAAACTTCGACCGCGCGCCCGGCGGCTAGTACAGCGGCAGATAGGCACAATCTACCAGCAGTTTTATCTCACCGACAGCCTGCGGGTCGTGCATAACGTCAATGCCGGTCACCTGGGCCGCTGGTCGCTGCTCAAATCGTTGCTGTCTCTGGTTTGGCCGCTCGATGTCAAGACCGCTCTGCGCGCCCTGGAGCAGGTGGGCATACCAGAGAAGCTACACGAAAGGACAGGGCGGCTTTCCGGTGGGCAACAGCAGCGCGTGGCCCTCGCCAGGGTGCTGGTGCAAAACCCCAAGGTGATCCTTGCCGATGAGCCGATCTCCAGCCTCGATCCGGAACGCGGTCGTGAGATAATGGACCTGCTGCGCGACCTCAGCAGGCAAGCAGGCAAGACGCTGGTTACAAGTGTGCATGCATTTCAATTTGCCCAGAGCCACTTCGACCGGGTTGTTGGTTTGCGCGAGGGTGCTATCATCTTCGACTGCCCCGCCGGTGAGCTTACGCCCGCCCAGATAGATGCTTTGTACAGGATCGACGGCCCACAGCCTTCTACCCCTGCTACCATTGAGGAGCGTGCTCATGAAGTCCACAGCCTGCTTCGTACATAGGTTTCGCTTATATGATTGATTCGCCGGTTAGACATGGAGGGCTGACGAGAGAACTTGCTCGTAGGCCCTCCTTGCTCAATAGCCGGGCAGTAGCCCTTCTCATCTTTCTGGTTGTTTTATCCTGGTCTTTGTCTCAGGCAGGTATCTTCAATAGAGACCTGGTGAACCAGGGCGGGTGGACACAGGTATGGCGGTTTATAAGCGCGGCCTCCCGTCCTGACTTCAGCCAGGATATTCTCAATCTCGCTTTCCCGTCCATGCTCGTAACATTGGCGTTTGCTGTCGCCGGAACTGCGGTGAGCATGGTAATTGGCATCATCGGTGGGGTCCTCTCCTCTGAGGTGTGGTGGCAGTCAGTTTTCCCACAGCGGTATGCCAGAGCGCGAAGGCCGCAGCGCCATATTTTGCCGTGGGTTGGTATCCGCGCATTCCTTGCCGTGCCTCGTGCCATCCACGAGGTGATCTGGGGGCTATTCTTTCTCAACGTCCTCGGGCTTGATCCGCTTGTGGCGATACTTGCTATAGGAATCCCATTCGGGACTATCACCGCCAAAGTCTACGCAGATATACTGGATGAAACGCCAAGAGATGTCCTTCGCGCCTTGCAGAGCAGTGGGGTTACGCCTCTCAAAGCATTTCTCTACAGCCTTTTGCCGCAGGCGCTGCCCGATCTTATCTCCTACGGCTTTTACCGGCTGGAATGCGCTATCCGCTCGGTAGCTGTCCTGGGCTTAATAGGAGCGGGTGGCCTCGGCTTCCAGATTCTGCTCAGCCTTCAATCACTCAACTATGAACAGGTCTGGACGTTCCTATACCTGCTCATCATCCTGAGTGGATTGACCGACGGCTGGAGTTCACTTCTGCACAGGCGGCTGAGTACTTCGCGCTACACGAATTCGCGGACTGACGGCCAGCGGCGCGCCTATGCGAATGTCACTTTGATGCAGTGTTCAGTGCTGGCGTTGTTACTGCTCGTGCCCTGGTCCTTCTGGTATGTTCAGGTCGATGTGACGAAGCTCTTCGCAGAGAGGACGACGCGGCTCCTTGCCGGAGTAGCAAGGGATGTCTTTCCACCTAATCTAGACCCTGGACTGCTTGGCAACCTGCTACAACTCTCCGCCCAGACACTTAGTATGTCGATTCTGGCGATGATGCTGGCTGGCTTTGGCGGTTTGCTCCTTTCTTTTCCCGCTGCCGCCAACTTATCTTTGTCGCGAGGCATCCTTGACGCGGGCAGTGTGAACCCATTGAGAGGCATGATAGGTGGGGTGGTTCTGCTGGCAAGTCGCGGCTTCCTCCTTGTGTCGCGTGCTCTATCAGAGGGAATCTGGGCGCTGCTGGTGCTATTCGTCCTCTTTCCGGGCATTCTGCCGGGGGCGATTGCGCTGGGGATGTATAACCTGGGGGTGGTGGGCCGCTTGATGGCAGAGGTTACAGAGAACGCCGACCCCCGGCCATTGGTCGCGCTGAAAGGCCAGGGAGCGTCTAACGCACAGATATTCTTCTATGGGGTGCTGCCTCAGACCCTATCAAAGAACCTGGCGTATGTGCTCTATCGCTGGGAAGTTTGCGTACGTGCCACTGTGGTGGTCGGCCTGGTGGGCGCGGGTGGCCTGGGCCGTCTGCTCGGCGACCAGCTCAGCAGCTTCGATTACAGCAGCGTGCTTACATCGCTGCTATTCTTCGTTGGCTTGACTTTCCTTGTCGATATGACCAGCGCCCTGGCACGCCGCTCGATACGATAACATTCTTCCCAGCCTTACAACTATTCGTCGTGAGATATGATTTGACTACGCACTGCCAGCGTCCACAGGACTGCCTGCTGAATAATGCTCCCACTGCTTCACCTTGCAATAGGGGCCGCGCCTGCACAGGAAGCGGTTTCCGGCGTCTGAGCCGCACGACAAGCAGAGGTTTTCGCCGTCATCACTGTCATCGCTCTGAGCAAGAGTGGCTGCGGCAATACCGGCGGCCTGATGATGCACGCGTGGATTGAGCGGCGCATGCCCCTGCCTGACGCGTTTTTCCTGACGGTGAAGCTCGAAGGCGTCCCACATCAGAGTCAGGCCAACAATACCGCCAATAGCGGCGAGGAGGTCATTTGCTGTCTGCGTCGTCGCAAGGAGCGAGAGGAGACCTGCCAGGAAGAGGGCTGGGGCAGGTCGCGTGCCCATGTAGTAGTGAACGATTCTCACGAGCACATGGCCCCACCACACAGTAAGGAATGTCACGCCCGCGAGCAAGAGTCCTGCGACCTGGATCTGCAAACCAAACAGCATATTAGAAGCTCCACCATTTGCCTAGTCCAGGCTTTGAGCCGTGAGAATGGGCATTCTCCGTGCCGTGGTTGACTCTGCGCCGTCCGGCGCGGGCTGGGTGCGCCCTGAAAAGCCCGTGGTCAACCCTCTCTTCCTGGTGAGGCAACTCGACCGCCCCCCACATTATGCTGCCGCCGGTAATCCCCAATAGAGTGGAAATGAGGAAGTTGGGGGCAAAGAGAGATAACGCACAAACGAGCGCGCCTGCCGCCAGAACCCACTTCCACCTGTATGCGCCAACCAGATACTCGAACCGAATGACCCAGACGAACCCAAGCCCAATCGCAAGCATCGAAAAAAGCCCCAGTACAAGGCCGGTCCAGTTCACGAGTAGGTCCTTTCGAGGTGAAGGCCGCCTAAAGGTCAGCCTGGAAATGCGATACGATTACCGTCTGCGCTTTCGGTCCCTGCGAGGTTCGTCGACGACCGTGCGGCTTTGCGCGTCAATCCAGCGGCCAATAAGAAGGGCAAAGGCGAGGGTCAGCCCACCCAGCCCACCGACTACCATTACAGGTGCCGCCCAACCACTCAGCCATTCCACGTCTGATCCCTCCTGTGTCCTATAGCCCAACTATTCTACAGCAAAATGATACTGGTGAGCCAGAAGGGGTTAGGGATTAGGGATTGGAGTTCAAGGCTCAAGGTCAATGCCTTCTGCTTTGTGCCTACCTAATCTCTCCAACGGGGTCACCGCAAGGCCATCATATTGCTGCGCTCCCCATGCGGCGAGGAACCTGGTCCAGGTGACCTCATATTCGTACCTGCGCTGCCAGTTCGTGCTGGTAGGGCCGAGGACATCGCGGATTACGACGCCAGTCTTGTTGAAGCCGATAACTACCACGGCGTGATCGTTGCCGAGGACCGTTTTGTAGCTTCGCCCATCTGGCATTACCCAGGTGGCTGGACGCCACGCCTTGAAGTCGACCGTTGTCTTAATCCAGACTAGCTCACCTCTCAGGAGCGCAGCCTCGATTCCGGCACGACTATTAACGGGTGTGACCCTCAACTCGTAATGCTCGAACACTTTCCGCATGGCTGTCCCGGTCGAGCGTGCCAGGAAGTTCTTTTTATAATCGCCTGAGAATGCCGTCGTAACATCACCGCCATATATGATAACGCCCTGCTTGGTCTCTTTGTAGTATGGCTCGCGGCTCTTGTCCACGCCCATAATCTCGGCCTGCTTGTCGACCCCAACATCGAAGCCGTACGTCTTGAGCACGACCCAGGCGGCATCGAATTCGCATGAGTAGTGGTATTCCTGCTTCTTCTTGACGGCGGCCTTCAGGTAGGCGTCATAGGTCCGCCCGTAGACTACTATCTTCGCCCTGGGAGATACCGTTGTCACTCTTGGGCTGGCGGTCGCAGAAGGGGTTGCCACCGCCGTACTTGCCCGGGTGTTAGCCGTTGTGAGAGCAGTGTCAGCCGAGGTAAGGGGCTCCGCACTTGATGCCAACGAGGTCCATGTGAACAGAAGGGCCATTGAAAGCGATGCAATCGTAGGAGCGGTTCTGTGTGTAGAAGCAGGATTTCTCATAATCGGCCCTTTCGACGTAAGAGGTCAACGTCAGCGATGCAGCTTGTAGGTCAATTGTTGATTATAGCATCTACTTTGCATAATGAGTATCGTTTGCTTTGTGAGTCGACTGGCACTCGGCGACTCTCAAGTGCTAACTGATGTTCATAATCGGAATCTGATATTATTAGCCTGGCTGCCTGAATGAATCTTGGGCAGCCAGGCTAATAATATGTGCCACCGAACAGCAGTTGGCACTGCTTTCCGATATTTACTATGCGATAAAGAGCGACTATGGCAGTAGGTAACTACGGCGCAAGACGGGCGGTCAATGAACTTAACGCGATCTTTGATTGCCAGTGGAGCAACGGTATGCTGCCTCAAATCCGATTCGTCCCTGGTCAGTCAGGCTATCGCCCTGATGCAGACGATTGGGGAGTAGACGACCAGATCTCCGGGCCGAC
>JBBRVL010000053.1:0-14601 GCA_038246925.1 Chloroflexia bacterium | reverse complement strand
CGGGTTCAGACTCAATCATGGCGATAGCTCCTAACAAGGGAGAACCTTAAATACTAATCTGCTTAAAGGACACTGGGATATTAGGCCCACTGCCCTCTTCTAAGGGGAATTATAGCCTAGTGGGCACCACTCGTGCAAAATCACCATCTCTCTACATTGCGTCAAAATGCGCGTCAAAATGCAGTAATGTTGGGCTTATGCCTTATAGAACGGCCAGGATAAGTACCACCACTGTTATGCTCAGCCCAATGGCAATGCCCAGCAGCACCGCAGAGACCCCTCCGAGTCTGCCGGCAGCAGAAAGCTCTTTGAAACGCCTCATTGGACTAAGTATTATCCAACACGCCCTGCTTGTTCGCCTCGAACAGCGCGCCTACGGAGCCGCCGGTGTGGATACGAGCAATAGTATCAGCCAGCATCGGTGCGACACTTAGCACAGTCATGTTGTCAAGGCGTTTCTCAGGCGGAACAGGCACTGTGTCGGTTGTGACAAGCTCTACGATGGGGCTGTTCCGCAGGCGCTCGACTGCCGGGCCTGAGAGAACGGCATGCACACATGAGGCGTAAACTTCTTTCGCGCCGCGCGCAAGCGTGATCTTAATCGCCTGGGTAATCGACCCGCCTGTGTCGATTTCATCGTCAACCAGTATGGCCGTCTTGCCATCCACGTCCCCTATCAGGTTGAGTACTTCGGTACGGTCGGCATTTCCCATGCGTCTCTTCTCGACTATAGCGAGAGGGGCATCTATCAACTCTGCAAAGTTGCGCGCCCTCTTGGCGTTGCCGATGTCTGTTGAAACGACAACCCGGTCCTTTATCCGCTTCGACTGGAAATAATCGGCCAGGAGATACATGGCCGTTAGCTCGTCCACCGGGATGTTGAAGAAACCCTGGATTTGTCCCGCGTGGAGGTCGATTGTCAGCAGCCTGTTAGCCCCCGCCACTGTGATGAGGTCGGCGATCAGGCGGGCGGTAATAGGCACACGAGGCTGGTCCTTTTTGTCGGTTCTTCCATACGCGAAATAGGGCACAACAGCCGTGATCCTGCCCGCTGACGCTCGCTTCGCAGCATCGATTATCAATAGCAACTCCATGATGGAGTCGTTTACGGGCGACGAAAAGGGCTGGACGATAAAGACGTCGTTCTCGCGTACGCTCTCGTTGATCTTGACGAAGATGTTCTCATTGGAGAATTGTTGGACCTGAAGATTGCCCAGCCCCACTTGCAGGTGCGCGGCAATCTCCTCCGCAAGGACGGGATTGGCATTACCACAAAAGATCGTCAGGTCCTCGTATTGAGCCATCCGGGTTCTACCTCATGCGTGTTATATAAGATCCTCGTTACCCGATGGGGCGGACAGGGCATGGCGCGCCATGCCCCTACAGAGCATCCAGGGCGGTGAGGGCTTCTTTAGCTGCGGCTTGCTCGGCTGCTTGCTTGTTACGTCCCTCGCCGCTTGCTAGAACGCGACTCCCGGCATAGACTTCCACACGAAACGTCTTGTCGTGCTCAGGGCCGCTTGTGCCGACTATGCTATATGAGGGTGTAACCCGCATCTCGGCCTGGGCGAATTGCTGTAACTTGCTCTTATAATCCTCGCGCAGGACAAGCTCAAGTTGCTCCAGGCCGCGTTCTCCACCAAGCTGCTTCCAGACGCCCGCTGCCGCCTCAAGACCGCCATCAAGGTAAACCGCGCCAAGCACCGCCTCCACGGCCCGCCCTGTGTTGCTCAGGCGCTCTCGTCCTCCAGATGCCTCTTCGCCCCGACTCATGTAGAGGTACTGCCCCAATTCGATAGGTGTTGCTATCTCGGCCAGTGTGCTCAGGCGCACAAGCGCGCCTCGAAGAGAGCTAAGCTGCCCCTCCGGCAGGTCAGGATGGGCCAGGAAGAGGTTAGCCGACACAACCATGTCGAGCACGGCATCACCCAGGAACTCAAGCCGCTCGTTGGAACCCAGAGTGAACCCAGGCACATCATGCAGGAACGATTTGTGCACCAGCGCCGCCCGTAGCAAGTCCTCGTTCGTGAACTTATATCCGATTGCCTTTTCCAGGTCTGCAAGAGGGCGCTTCGGAGACGCTCCTTCAGCTTGTGCAGAGGAAACTTGTACGCCAACCTCAAGCTGAGTGCTTATCGCGTCTTCCTGATGGTGAACCCCTCTTCCCATCCGCGTCTACTGTCCCTCTTTGAGCGCCGCATCAAGATCGATGCCTGCGCGTTGGGCTATATCCTTCAGCTTGGGCCAATTAACTTCAAAAGTATAACGGAAGTGTCCCTCGGAGAGATGCTCGCCCTGAGAGGTGGCTAGATCGGGAGCAACGAGATAGCGGGCGAAGGCATCAGCTATTCCGATACCATCGGGATCGGTGTCATCTACCACGACAGGGCCTACGGCGGCAAGCTTTAACCCTTTGGCAAAGTACGGCGCGCGTTGGTTTGCGTCTTCTTGCTGGTCATGAGCAATCGCGCGGACTTCGCCCGCCACATCCTGTACAGCCGTTGCGTCCAACTCGGCCTCACGCCTCTCGTTTTGTAAAACAGGGTGCTGGACTATATAGAGTAATAATTTCTTCAGGTTATCCGCCATGCAATTCTCCTCCAGTAGTATATCTGGCACATTATACACGATTACACGCGCATGGAGACTCCCCTCTATCGTGTTTCCTCTGCCTCCAACACCCTCAGTGCGTTGTGTTATAATTCGCACATGAAAAGCGGCTTGGATGGGACGTTGAAGGTAAGCTTGCCGTTACCTCCCAGCATAAACAGCCAGTATGCAACAGTGAACGGCCGTCGCATACTAAGCTCGGAGGCACGGCGTTTCAAAGCTGAAGTCTCACGCGTCATGTCAGAAATGAGCTTTTCGGGTCGTCTGGCGACCGGAACGTGTGATGCGCTACGCTCCGGCTATCTATCATTATTCATCGACTTTTATTTCGCGACCCCAATGAAGCGCGACCTTGACGGCGGCCTGAAGATAACACAGGACGCACTCTGTGAGGCCCTCGATATCAACGATAATCGCGTCGTCGATATACACCTGGTCAAGCGTATCGATCCTCGCAACCCACGCATAGAAGTACAGCTCGAGACAATACCGGAGAGCGAATGGCATTTCGATGAAGAATATATCTACATGGGGACCCCGCCCGTCAAGGCCCCTGGCTCGCCGCAAAGTTAGAGCCGACAACTTCATTGACGTGCGGGGCGTGCGTACACGCTACCTGGAAGCAGGCGTTGAACATGGGGGCGTGCCACTGGTCCTAGTTCACGGCTATAACGGCAGTTGCGACTATTGGATGCCGCACACTATTCCTTCACTCGCGGCGGAGCGGCACGTGATTGCGCTTGACATGCCGGGCAACGGCCTTTCAGGGAAATTGCCCTCGCATAGCCTGGAGGCTTACAGCGACTTCCTTGAAGGCTTCGTAACCGCCCTCGGTTATGAACAGGTAGACCTGGTGGGTCACTCTATGGGCGGACAGCTAGCTATTGCTGCCGTAGCTCGATACCCTCACCGCTTTCGTAAGCTCGTGCTCATGGACAGCGCGGGCCTGCCTGAGCTTGTGAAGGCCCAGTGGTTGGCTCCGATCAAGATGCTTACCGACTCCAGCCTGCGGCAGGTGCGGATGTATCCAACGTTTGTCAAGATAAGCATGAGGGCGCGGGCGGGGCGTGAAGGGCTGAATATCATACGGAGAAGCAGTATACGGCGAGAACTCAAGCAGCTCAATATCCCTACCCTTATAGTATGGGGTTCGCGTGACAGAGTCGTTCCCCTGGAGCATGGCGCGTTCATGGCGAAGCATATTCCGGGCGCTCGTCTCGCCATTATAAGGGGGGCGGGCCACATGCCTTTCTATGAAAAACCGCGTGAGTGCAGCCGGTTGATCCTCAGCTTCTTGCAGTCTGCGGACGGGCCACTTGCTCAAAGTATAGAAGATACTGAAGTAGTCAACTCAGAATAGTTCGCTGCCTGCGAGGTTAGCGGCGCTAGAAGAATGAATGAGCATCACGCGTTGATCGATCTGAATGAGAATGAAGGCCCTGAAGTTGATGATCTGCTACTCGAAGCTGAAGAGCATCTAGCGGAACGGTCGGGAGCATCAACTGTTGCCGCGCCTGTGGTCACTGCGCCCCGTCCCGCGTTGCGGCACGATACCGTCGCTATTCTCGATTTCGGCTCGCAATACAGCCAGCTTATAGCACGGCGCGTGCGGGAGCTAGGTGTATACTGCGAGTTGCTGCCCTTTGACGCTCCCACAGCCGAAATCGAGCGAATTCGCCCTCAGGCGTACATCCTCTCTGGTGGTCCCTCCAGCGTTTACGATGCAGGCGCCCCCGCTCTCCCCGCCTATGTTCTTGAAAGTGAAAGGCCGGTGTTGGGCATCTGCTACGGGATGCAACTGCTGACTCAGGCCTATGGAGGGAGTGTCGAGCCTGCGACCCACCGTGAATTTGGCCCTGCAAACATCAAGCGCTCCGGCGAATCGGCCCTGTTCGATGGCCTCGAAGATGACTTGCCTGTATGGATGAGCCACGGCGACAGGGTGGCAACTCTGCCCGAAGGGTTTGGCGTCCTCGCGGCTTCCTCTAACGCGCCGATTGCGGCGATGGGTCGGGGTACGACACTTGGCATCCAGTTTCACCCCGAAGTGGTGCATACGCCGCGCGGCTCTGAGATACTGGCTAATTTCCTCTTCAAGGTCGCAGGACTAAAGGCCACATGGAGCGCTTCTTCCTTCGTGGAGGATGCTGTCGAGCAGATACGGGGTGCTGTAGGTGACGGTAGGGTGCTGTGTGGATTGAGCGGCGGTGTAGACTCCTCGGTTGCCGCGGCGCTGGTGCATAAAGCCATCGGCGACCGTCTTACCTGTCTTTTCGTGGACAACGGGCTACTCAGACAAAATGAAGCCACTGAAGTAGAAGAAACATTTGGCCGCAACCTCCACATGAACCTTGTTACCGTCGATTCAGCAGACCGCTTTCTCTCAGCACTGGAAGGTGTGGCGGACCCTGAAGAGAAGCGGAAGCGCATCGGCACGACCTTCATACGTGTGTTTGAGGAGGAAGCAGCCAGGCTCGGCGAGTTCGAGTTCTTAGCGCAGGGTACGGTCTACCCGGATGTTATCGAAAGCGCCACCCCCGACAGGCCATCGGCGGCCCGGATAAAGACGCACCACAACGTGGGCGGTCTTCCGGCCGATCTACGTTTCAAGCTGGTGGAACCGCTACGCTATTTGTTCAAAGACGAAGTAAGGCGGGTCGGCCTGGAGCTTGGTTTGCCGGAGGAGATCGTTTGGAGGCACCCATTCCCCGGCCCCGGTTTAGCGGTGAGAGTCCTGGGGGTGGTGTCGCGTGAGCGGCTTGATACGCTACGCGCCGCCGATGCCATCGTGCGCTGGGAGCTAAGTGAGGTCGGGCTGGACCGAGAGATATGGCAGACCTTTGCCGTCCTGTTGCCGGTGCAAAGCGTCGGTGTCATGGGCGACAACCGTACCTATGCCGACGTAGTCGCGGTAAGAGCAGTCACGTCGGTGGACGGCATGACGGCGGACTGGGCCAAAATCCCCTATGATGTGCTTGGGCGCATCTCTAACCGCATCGTGAATGAAGTTCCCCATGTAAACCGCGTCGTATACGACATCACATCGAAGCCCCCTGCCACCATCGAGTGGGAATAGGCCAGTGACCAGGGATTAGGGATTAGGGATTTCTGCCCTGTACAGTCTGATTTTACCCAAAATGTATTCGTCTGATACATCCACTGCTTATAGGCAGGCTGCCAGCGTTTCCATCGCCCTCCGGTGGATAGATAATCTGCTCGCCAATGAGTGGGCAACCGCCGGTGTGATCTTTATAATAACGAGGCTTCTGGCTTTACTTGGCGCTTATTCGGGCGTAAGTGGCCTCATTGAGGCGGAACCACAGCGCAATAAAGGCTGGCTCGCCGAACTTGCTTTGATGTGGGACGCGGCGTGGTATGCGGGTATCGCGCAGAACTCTTACTCGCATGATCCGTCGGCTGTAGGCGGCACAAACGTCGCGTTCGCGCCCCTTTACCCTTTTCTGATGAAAGCGCTTTCCGTGGTATTGGAGTGGATCACCTTCGGTTGGAACTGGGGGAACGAGACGTATGGATCGCTCATTGCTGCCGGACTCCTCATAAGCAACGTTAGCTTCTTCATAGCCCTGGCGCTGCTGATTAAGCTGCTCTCCCCTCGGTTAGGCAAGAGTGGGGCGGCCCTGGTGGCTTTGGGGCTTGCCTCGCTGCCGATCTCCTTTTTCTTCTCGGCGCTATATACGGAGGGGCTGTTCCTGGCGCTGGCGCTGGCTGCCTTTGCGGTCGCGCGGTCCGGCTGGAATTATAAGTGGCTGTGCGCGGGATTGATTGCAATGCTCGCGTCCCTCGATAAGTTCGCTGGACTCTTGCTCTTTCCCACTTTAGCCGTCGAGTATATGTCTCAGATAGGCTGGCAATGGCGCAAAATACGCGTCGATTCCGTGTGGCTGGCTTTGACACCTATCGGAACTGCAATTTATGTAGGTTTTCTGTGGTGGCGCTTCGGGACGCCATTTGTTCTTTCCGCGAGTATGGATAAGGGCTGGAACCACAAAGCCTCTTTCTTCCTCGCTACCTACTGGGAAAGCGCTGTACAACTCTGGCTGAGCGTTACAGGAGCAGTGCCCCGCGAGAACGATCCTGTGCTCTACTATGGCAACGGCAGCCGCCTTTACAAGGCGCTCGACCTTGCTATGCCGCTGCTGTTAGCGATGGGCGGCTTCATAGCTCGGGCGCGCCTGACCGCCGCCGAATGGACCTGGTTGGGTTTAGGCATAATCTATCCTCTCAGTACCAACATCACCTTCTCGGTGGCTAGATATATGCTGCCGCTCTGGCCGGGTCTGATATGGCTCGGTCTTCCCAACAGGGGCACTCGCAGACTTGGCGCCCTATTCATTGTCATATCCCTTTGCCTGCTTATATGGTGCAGCAGCATTTACGGCAGCGCAAAATGGATTGGTTGACGGTCGGAGCCGGGTAGAAATAGAGGAGAACGATATTGAAGGTTCTAGTTGTCGGTTCAGGCGCGAGAGAGCACGCTATTGTGTGGAAGCTGGCGACAGAGGATGGTGTCGATTCCATTTTTTGTGCCCCAGGCAACGGTGGCACGGCGACACTCGCGCAGAACGTAGCTATGTCCATCTCGACCGAAGCGGCGTGCGATCAACTCGCCGGTTGGGCATTCAACAACGGGATCAATATGGTGATTATCGGGCCGGAGGTGCCTTTGCGCTTCGGCATGGCAGATACATTGACCTTGCTAGGTGTGCCGGTACTTGGCCCATCGCAGGCGGCTGCCCGTATCGAATGGAGCAAGGCGTGGGCCAGGGAGTTCATGCACCGCCACAATATCCCTTCTCCGCAGTACAGCGTCATCCACGGGCTGGAAGATGTAATTCGCGTCCTACACGCACCGGAGACCACATATCCCATAGTTTTGAAGGCGGATGGCCTGGCCGCAGGCAAGGGCGCTGCGGTAGTAAAGGATGTAGACCAAGCGGAGGAAGCGATCACCCAGATGCAAGCCTCGGAGGCACTTTCCAAAGATAGTGAGAACGTAACGGTGGTTCTGGAAGAGTATCTCGATGGTTTAGAGATAAGCGCCCTTGCCTTCACGGATGGCACCCATTTGGAGATGATGCCCCCTGCTTGTGACTACAAACGCCTATTGGACGGCGATAAAGGTCCACTTACGGGTGGCATGGGAGCATATTCCCCGCCTGGCTTTGTGTCGCCTGAGTTATGGGAGCAGGTAGAGCAGAAAATAATGCTCCCCGCAATCAAAGGGCTTGCAGACGAAGATGTACCCTTTCGTGGAGTGCTTTATGCGGGCCTGATGCTCACCTCAGATGGCCCCAAGGTGCTAGAGTTCAACTGTCGCTTTGGCGATCCCGAAGCGCAAGTCTTGCTGCCTCGGCTGCATACCCCGCTCCACCAGATAGCGAGCGCTATTGCTTCGGGCGACCTCTCGCGGATTGCACCAATCGAATGGAGTAATGAGGTGGCGGTAGGAGTGGTGTTAGCCTCCGAAGGTTACCCGTTAGCCAAGTCTGTACCGGGGATGATAAGAGGCCTGGGGAATATCGAAGAGGGTACGTTGGTTTTCCACGGCGCAACCGAGGCCCGCGGTGCTATCTCGCTTCAACCGGAGCATGGAGCAGGTCGTAGAACTTCGATCTTTCGTACGCTCTTCCCCGGTTCGTCCGCGACGGCGCTTACAGCGACCTCGCTTGATCCAGAGATTATTGCGGACGGTGGCCGAATCCTCACGGTCGTAGGGATAGGTTCGTCAATTGATGAGGCAAGGTCAGTGGCCTATCGGAATCTTGAACTCATTACCCTTGAAGGCGCCCAGCACAGAACTGACATCGCCCTGCGCGAGCTAGAGAGCACCCCCGACTCTTCCAGGGTAGAACCGTAATTCCGCAGAAAATAAGCATCACGTTTCACGCATCACGTTTCAGCGTCATCCACATCAAGATTCCGGCTATCGACTTTGCGTCACAGATCTCACCAGAGCGAATTGCGTCTAATGCTTCCTCTGCGGACATGTGAACTACCTCAATCTCTTCATCGTCGTCGGCGTCATCTCTACCTTCATGTAGGTCGGTAAGGAGATAGCAATCGAGGTACTCGGTACAAAAGCCCGGCGCTGAGTAGAATCCGCCCAGGCGCTCTACTTTACCGGCATTGTAGCCAACCTCTTCGCGTAATTCGCGTTGCGCACACGTCTCAGCGTCCTCATCCGTTTCCCGCGTGCCCGCCGGTATCTCCAGAAGCACTTTGCCTGCCGCACGCCTATATTGCCGTACGAGCACAAGTTGTCCTTCATCATCCACAGGTACGAGCGCTACAGCGCCGGGGTGCCTGACGATCTCACGAGGTCGTTCCCTGCCGTCAGGCAAGCGCACGATCTCCTTGACTACCTTGATAAGTTTGCCGTCATAAACTGTCTCCTCCGACAGACCAACTTCGGGCTTGAGAGCCAATTCGTCCTCCTTTGCCGGGTCCGCCGTGCCCGGTTGAGGTATGCTAATTGCTTGACCATTATACATTTCCTGTGTAGATGTACACCGAATAAAAGGACGATTATCATGCCAGACGTCGCGAGACCTCATACCCACAGCAGCGTCGAAGAAATAATCCATCCACACCCCGATATGCTCGCCGATACGCCGGACCAGGCGGCAGGACCTGCCTACACAGCCGACAAAGCTAAAGCGCTTGCAGCCTTACGCGAGCCTGGTGTCAGGTGCTGTCGTTGCGATCTGTGCGCCACGCGCACGCAGGTCGTCTTCGGGGAAGGGTCAGCGCAGGTGAGACTTCTCATAATCGGGGAAGCGCCAGGCGAGGAAGAAGACAAGTCGGGCCACCCTTTTGTGGGGAGGGCAGGGAAGGTATTAAGCTCGCTCCTGGGGGAAGCCGGAATCAGCCGGGATGAAGTCTGGATAACCAACACCGCCAAGTGTCGACCGACCAAGCTGAACGGACGCAGGGTCGCAAACCGTGCCCCGCTGGTGCCTGAGATCAAAGCGTGTACAATCTGGCGCGTGGGAGAGTTGGATATACTCAAGCCAGCTATCGTCTGCTGCCTCGGGGCTACAGCCGCGAAGGCGATGCTGGGGCGTGACGTAAAGATGACCCAGGAGCGGGGGCAGTGGCTGCCGTTCGTGCTGCCCATCGAAGGAATGGAGCATAGTGCGGTCATGATCACTTTCCACCCGTCATACATCATGAGGCAGGTGGGAGAAGCCTACGACCGCATACGCGAGCAGGCCGCGGCTGATTTCGCAACGATGGCGGCGCGGTTGCGGGCAAGTTGAGGCGTTGTGCATTGCAAGGGCGGACACACGGGTCCGCCCCTACGGTTTTAGAATCGCTTCTTAGTCTAGCACCACATCGTGTGGTCCACTTTCCCGGAGGCCCGCGGGACTAATACGTACAAAGTGAGCGTTTTGCCAAAGCTGCTCAATGCTGGAAGCATTACAATAACTCATTCCACTTCTAAGGCCACCGACTAACTGTAAGATTACTTCGCGCACCGGGCCGCGATAAGGGACCATCGCCTCCACACCTTCGGGCACTACCTGGCTGAGCCATTCGTCGTCTTCCTGCTGGGTCATATCGGAAAGCTCACGCTCTCGTCTTCTTCGGGCGGCCGTCGCGCTTAGAGAAGCCATGCCCCTGTATGTCTTGAACCTTTGACCTCGGCGAGTAATAGTCTGACCGGGGCTTTCGTCCGTACCAGCCAACAGGCCTCCTAGCATGACAGTTGAAGCCCCCGCTGCTATCGCCTTTGTGATGTCACCGGAGGCTTTAACACCACCGTCGGCGATTATCGGCACGCCGGCATCGTGGCATATGGCCGCACATTCAAGCAGCGCGGAAAACTGGGGCACGCCCGCTCCCGTCACCAGACGAGTTGTGCAGGTAGAACCAGGGCCGACACCCACTTTGACCGCGTCTACTCCTGCTTCTATCAGTTCGCGTGCGCCCTCGCCAGTAGCAACATTACCCGCAATAACATCCGTGTCAGGCCATCGCTGCTTCAACTCCTTCACGACATCTATTACGGCATCCGAGTGACCATGCGCCACGTCGACCACCAACACATCCGCACCCGCTTCTAGCAGGCCAGAAGCGCGCTCCATTACGCCACCTATTACGCCTATTGCCGCACCCACGAGGAGACGGCCCTTATTATCTCTCGCTGAAAACGGATTGGAGCTATTGTGCTCGAGGTCCTTAGCCGTCACCAGACCTATTACATTGCCGTCGTCAACAAGAGGGAGCTTCTCGATCTTATGGCGATTGAACATCTCCTGGGCGGCTTCCAATGAAATATCGGCAGGCGCGGTAATTAACCTCTGGCGGGGCGTCATGACATCCTGGACAAATAAGTCGGGATTGCGGACAAAGCGCACATCTCGTGCAGATACCAGCCCGACGAGTTTCCCCTGCTCATCCACAACAACAAAACCGCCTACGTCCAGCCTCTCCATCTCAATCCGCGCCTGCTCCACTGTCCTCTCGGGCTGGATTGTATAGGGCTGTGAAATAACGAACGACTCGGCTCGCTTCACCTTCTTTACTTCTGCCGCCTGCTCTTCTATAGAAAGGAAGCGATGTATGATACCTATCCCTCCCTGCCTCGCAATGGCCGTTGCCATAGCTGCTTCGGTGACGGTGTCCATGTTTGCAGCGACGATGGGGATGTTTAGCTCTATGTTTCGTGTCAGGTGTGTCCTGGTAGCAACTTGCCTGCGGGACGAAATCGATGAGCGCTGGGGGACGAGGAGTACATCATCGTAAGAAAGCGCCATTTGAATTTCGCTCGGGTTCGTCGGCTTGAATCCATTGCGACGTTTCTTAAGATTGCTGTTTTGTGCTGAGGTAGTTGCCATCTTGAGCCTCCCGACTGATTGTTGCGTTGATCCGTACTGCATTATATCACGGTGTTCCAGGGACATTCCGCTCCGCGCGATCTGACGCGTGATGGGGCAAAACACGCGCAGCCGCATTGTGATATAATTAACAGTAAACAAACAAAAAGAGCACGCAACAAAGAATAGTTGCGCGGTGGAGGATAGCAATGGCGCAAAACTTTGTACAAAAAATAATTGGCGGCCACCTGGTTTCGGGCGAGATGGTCCCAGGTAAAGAGGTGGCTATTCGAATAGATCAGACGCTGACGCAGGATGCCACGGGCACGATGGCATACCTCCAGTTCGAGGCGATGGGCATCGACAAGGCACGAACTGACGTCTCGGTGAGCTATGTCGATCATAACATGCTACAGACCGGCTTCGAGAACGCTGACGATCACCGCTTCTTGCAGTCAATAGCGGCCAAGTATGGTGTTTATTTCTCCAGGCCGGGTAATGGGATTTGCCACCAGGTACACCTTGAGCGGTTCGCGGTCCCCGGTAAGACCTTGCTCGGCTCAGACAGCCATACGCCGACCTGTGGTGGACTTGGTATGCTCTCAATTGGTGCGGGCGGCCTGGACGTAGCTGTCGCGATGGGGGGCGGTCCTTTCTATACGGCGATGCCGGAGGTATGGCTGGTCCGTCTCGTGGGCAAGAGGCAGACGTGGGTCGCGGCAAAGGATATTATCTTCGAACTGTTGCGCCGCCTCACCGTCAAGGGTGGTGTGGGTAAGATATTTGAATATGGTGGGCCAGGGGTGGCCGATCTCTCCGTGCCCGAGCGGGGAACGATTACAAACATGGGCGCAGAACTAGGCGCTACCACTTCGATTTTCCCCTCGGACAAGCGCACCAAGGAATATTTAGATGCCCAACAGCGCGGCAAGGATTGGACCGAAGTAGGCGCTGATCCAGACGCCCAGTATGATGGCGTAATAGAGATAGTGCTTGATGATTTGGAACCGATGGTGTCAAGGCCGCACAGCCCGGACAGCGTGGTGCCTGTGCGCGAAGTGGCGGGGACACCCGTCAGCCAGGTGCTGGTAGGCTCCTGCACCAACTCCTCCTTTGTCGATTTGCAGACGGTCGCGGGCGTGTTGCAGGGTAAAACCGTCCACCCTTCGCTCTCGTTTGGTGTTACCCCAGGTTCGCGCCAGGTGTATACGATGATAGCCAGGTCCGGCGCGCTTGGAGACCTTATAGAATCGGGAGCGCGCATCCTCGAGTCGGCTTGCGGACCTTGTATCGGCATGGGACAGGCTCCATCGTCGGGGGCCGTATCCTTACGCTCGTTCAACCGCAATTTCGAAGGAAGGTCCGGCACACCAAACGCCCAGGTTTATCTTGCCTCGCCCGAAACGTGTGCGGCGTCTGCGCTCACAGGCGTACTGACCGACCCGCGCGATCTCGGTAAGCGTATCGAGGTCAAGACCCCGGAAAAGTACCTGGTTGAGGACAACATGATTGTGCCGCCAGCGTCGAATCCCGACGATGTTGAGATCATTCGCGGCCCCAACATCAGGCCACTTCCCATCAACGACGCAATGGAAGATGACCTCACTGGGCAGGTCCTCCTGAAAGTCGGTGACAATATCACGACCGACCACATCATGCCCGCGGGCGCCAAAGTGCTGCCCCTTCGCTCCAATATACCGGCTATAGCCGAGTATGTCTTTGAGAAGGTGGACCCTTCGTTCGCAACTCGCGCTCATGAGAAAGGCGGAGGATTCGTTATCGGTGGCGGTAACTACGGCCAGGGTTCGAGCCGCGAGCACGCCGCGCTTGCCCCCATGCATCTGGGCGTGCGCGCGGTTTTCGCCAAGAGTTTCGCCAGGATCCATCGCGCTAACCTCATCAACTTCGGCATACTTCCCCTAACTTTTGTCGATCCGCTAGATTACGCCGAGCTTTCAGAGAATGATGAGCTGCGTATCGAGGGGGTCAAGGAAGAGCTTCAGTCGGAAATTGAAAATTTGACCGTGAAGAACGTAACCAAGGGCAACACCTTCGAGGTCAAACATGGCCTCACACCGCGCCAGGTGAAGATAATGCTCGTCGGCGGGCTATTGAACTTTATCCGTGCGGCTGGTGATGCAACTAATGTTGAGCGCGAGGCGACGGCCGCAGCTCATGGTAGCACCACGGCTATGCCCACATCTACTACCAAGACGACCGATGCCCCCGGCGGTAGGCCGAAGCCTCTGGCCAGGGCCGAAATTTTCGACCAGATGGTTGTCGATAGGGCTAACCGCGATGTCGAAGAGCACGATAAATTAGGCCACGGCCTGCATGAAAAGACTGACCGCAGGCTCAGCGACATTCTCGCGCCCGCACCAGGATCGAAGTGTCTAGATGTGGCGACGGCGAGTGGTAGTCTGGCTCTTGCCCTTGCCAGCCGGGTTGGGAGCGAAGGCAAGGTGATTGGCATCGACCTCGCACAGCGCATGCTTGATTTCGCGGAGAGGAAAGTACGCGCCCACAAGGTTAAGAATATCGAGCTAAAGCAAATGAACGCCCAGCAACTTGAATTTGAAGATAATACTTTTGACGTGGTAGCGTGCAGCCTGGCAATCTTTTACTTCCCCGACATCGAGGGCGCCTTGCAGGAGATGCGGCGGGTGCTAAAACCGGGCGGAACTTTGGGCATCGCCACCGCAGACCCGCACAACGCCTTCATGCCACTTAGCCAGCCATACATGGCCCGTATGCACAAGACCGCAGACGAACTGGATATTCATCCTCCAGAGTATTCGGAGCTTTCGACTCAGACGCGTAAGAAGGATGGGCTGAAGAAACTCATCAAGGAGGCGGGGTTCTCCGATGTCGATGTGCAAGAGGAGTCTATTCCGGTCCATTTCACAGCCCCTGAAGACTGGTGGAACTATGGCAGAGGTAGCACCTGGGGTGACCTCGTGCTGGACGAGATGCCCGCCGAAGCCCGAGAGAAATTCAAGAAGGAGCACCTCGACGAAGTAAAACGCCACTTCTCGAAGGACGGCGTAAAGACAGCAACACCTGTGATATTTGCGACTGCAAAGAAAGAAAAGTAGGGCAGAACAAAAAGCGGCTTGCATAGGTGCGCGAGCCGCTTTTCGTTTGTCTCCTG
>JBBRVL010000052.1:0-14664 GCA_038246925.1 Chloroflexia bacterium | reverse complement strand
CGGAGTAGCGACTTTGTAGCCGAGCTTTTCGGCTGCCCAGCCGAGGTGCGTCTCAAGTATCTGACCTATGTTCATACGGTGAGGTACGCCGAGAGGATTCAGGATGATGTCGATAGGCGTGCCGTCCGGCAGGAAAGGCATATCCTCAATTGGCAATATGCGGGAGATAACTCCCTTGTTGCCGTGGCGGCCTGCCATCTTGTCGCCCACGCTGATCTTGCGCTTCTGGGCAATCGACACACGCACCATCTGGCTCACGCCTGCCGGTAGTTCGTCGTTGTTGCCCCTTGAGAAGACCTTTACATCAATCACCTTGCCGCGCACGCCATGGGGTACACGCAGTGACGTATCTTTCACCTCACGCGCCTTCTCACCGAAGATCGCCCTCAGCAGGCGCTCTTCAGGGGTCAGCTCGGTTTCCCCCTTGGGAGTGATTTTGCCGACGAGGATGTCGTTGGCGACCACTTCGGCACCTACATATATAATGCCGTTCTCATCGAGGTTCTTCAGCGATTCTTCGCCGACGTTTGGTATGTCGCGGGTTATCTCTTCAGGACCGAGCTTGGTTTCACGTGCTTCTACTTCGTACTTCTCAATGTGGATCGACGTGTAAACATCATCCTGCACGAGGCGTTGCGAGAGTAGAATAGCATCCTCGAAGTTGCCGCCCTCGAAGCTCATAAATGCGACGAGCACGTTCTGGCCGAGTGCCAGCTCGCCGTTCTCGGTTGAGGAGGAGTCGGCGATGGCGGTACCTGGCCGGACGCGGTCGCCCGACTGTACTATAGGACGCTGGTTGATGCAGGTGTCCTGGTTCGAGCGGACGAACTTCTGCAACTGGTACTCGTGCTCTGTTCCTTCGTCATCGCGGATTACTATGGTGGATGAATCGGCCCGCACGACCTCACCGTTCTGGCGAGCTAGCACCACCTGCCCCGAATCGCGAGCTGCCTGCCACTCGATGCCTGTGCCTATAATCGGCGAGCGCGGCACGAGCAGTGGCACCGCCTGACGCTGCATATTTGCACCCATGAGGGCACGGTTTGCATCGTCATGCTCGAGGAACGGGATCAGAGCGGTTGCTACTGAGACTACCTGCTTTGGCGACACGTCCATGTAATCCACATGGTCCGCGGCCTCCTGGAGGAATTGCTGCTGGTGGCGAACCGTGACATATCGCTCGGTGAGGTGGCTCGTATCGTCCACTTTGGCGTTTGCCTGGACGATGACAAAGTAATCTTCGACATCTGCGGGCACGTATCTGATAGGTCTTACCTTGACTTTTTTTAGATCGATATCCTGAGCCAATAAATGGATGCGGGCAGCTAGCGTACCGTTGATATAGTCACCAACATCGGCCACTATCTTACCATCGGCATCCGTTAAACGCTCACGTAAAGTATGACCTACGAGTTCTCCGGGCTTAGGTTCTATCTCAACATCTTCTTCCCCGGCAACCTTCGGACGAACTTTGACGCTTGCAAGATTGGTGTTTGATACTTTGCCTGCTAGCTTCTCGTCAATCTGAGTACCGGCTGCAGCGATTATGTTGCCCTTCTTATCAGTGATGTCTTCCGCTAAGATGTGGCCCTCAAGCAAGTCCGCACGGTTGTCAACTCTGGTGATAACGTGACGATAGGGGGTCTCAATGAAACCGAACTCATTTAGCTTTGCATAAGTAGCCAGGGCACCGATGAGGCCGATGTTCGGGCCTTCAGGAGTTTCCACCGGGCATATACGCCCATAGTGGCTCTCATGCACGTCGCGTACATCGAAACCTGCGCGGTCGCGGCTCAGGCCACCGGGGCCGAGGGCCGAGAGACGGCGCTTGTGGTTTAGCTCGGAGAGCGGGTTGGTCTGGTCCATGAACTGAGAGAGCTGCGAGCCTCCAAAGAACTCGCGCATCGCAGCCACGACTGGGCGAATGTTGATCAACGCCCCAGGAGAAGCGCTCTCCGGGTCCTGGATCGACATTCGCTCCTTGATGACACGCTCCATACGCAGGATGCCTACGCGGAACTGCGCCTGTATCAGCTCACCCACGGCACGCACACGGCGGTTGCCCAGATGGTCGATGTCGTCAGGCTTGGCACTCTTGGTTGGGTCAAGCTCTCGGTTGTTCAGCTCAATGATATGCGCGACGATCCTGAGCAAGTCCTCGTTCGTAAGCACCTTCTTGTCAAGGGGCACATCGAGGCCCAGGCGCTTATTCAGCTTATAGCGTCCAACCTTTGCCAGGTCATACCTTCGGGGGTTGAAGAGCAGTGAGTCGCGCAGGTTCTCGGCGTTGTCCCTGGTGGGAGGATCGCCTGGGCGCAGCCTCTTGTATAGCTCAACAACGGCCTCTTCTTGCGAGTGAGTGCCGTCCTTATCTATTGTAGCCTGGACGTAGTTATGGTCCAGATCGGTGTTGACGCTCTTGAGCGCGTTATGTATATCCTCATCGGATGAATAGCCGATGGCGCGCAGCAAGATTGTTACAGGAATCTTGCGCTTGCGGTCTACCTTGACCGAAAGTACGTTCTTATTAGATGTCTCGAACTCCAGCCATGCGCCGCGGTTCGGGATCAGTTTGGCGCCAAATAGCTGGCGACCCGTGTTAGCGTCCTCGGCGGCAGTGAAATATGCACCGGGTGAGCGCACCAACTGGGATACGACCACGCGCTCAGCTCCATTGATGACGAACGTGCCTGTCTCGGTCATGAGCGGGAAATCGCCCATGAATATTTCGGATTCTTTGATTTCGCCTGTTTCTTTTATAAGTAGCTGCACGCGCACACGAAGGGGCGCGGCATAGGTCATATCCCGCTGGCGGCACTCGAATACAGAATAGCGCGGCTCACCGAACTGGTAGTCGAGGAACTTCAACTCCATGTTCTTGCCTGTGAAGTCGGTGATAGGCGATACTTCTTCGAACAGCTCGCGCAGGCCTATAGTCTTGAACCACTCGAACGAATCGATCTGTATTTGTATGAGGTTCGGCATCGGCACAACCGAGGGGATCCTGCCAAAATTGCGTCGGCCGACACTCTCTAACTGTTCTTCATCGGTAAGGGGTGGTGGGGGGGCATTCTGCGGGCGGATGGCTGTTGTCATTCACTAAGCTCCTTAATACGGACTCTAAACACTCAGCACTCTTAACGACAGACAAGCAAACGAGGCACAGAGCTTTTCCCACCCATCCGGCCTTGCCTTGTGGGCACCGCAGAAAAGGTGAGTTTAATGCTGCGTCTCTTGCTGTGTCATTCTAAAGGGGATTTTTGCCCTGGACAGGTCATTATATCAGAAGGGGTAGAGCCTGTCAAGAGTTTTTCCTTCGATTCCTCTACCAATTTTTCGAGGCAATTATGCATCCTGCGCATCAAGTGCAGTCTTCCCCGAGTTCTTGCCACTCGACTAATGTAATATCTTGCTCAAGAAGAGTTGAGTGCGCTCGTGTTGGGGAGTGCTGAAGATGCGCTCCGGCTCCCCCATCTCGACGATTTTTCCCTGATCCATGAAGATTACCCTGTTGGCCGCCGCGCGAGCGAAGCCCATCTCGTGCGACACCACCACCATCGTCATCCCTTCCCGCGCAAGATCAAGCATAACATCGAGGACTTCTTTTATCATTTCTGGGTCGAGGGCAGAGGTCGGCTCATCGAACAGCATTATCTTTGGCTGCATGGCGAGTGCTCGGGCTATGGCGACACGCTGCTGCTGCCCTCCTGAAAGCTGAGCCGGGTAGCCGCCTGCTTTTTCGGGTATGCCAACCTTCTCCAGCAGCGCCATGCCGATCTTGTTTGCCTGCTCCTTGCTCCGCTTCCGTACCACCATCTGCGCCAGGGTAACGTTCTCCAGTACGGTCAGGTGTGGGAAAAGCTCGAACCGCTGGAAGACCATACCGACTTCCTCGCGTATCTTGTTGATGTTGGTGCGCTGACCGGTCAGCACTACACCATCGATAGTCACCTTGCCGCTGGTCGGGACTTCCAGGTGATTGATGCAGCGCAGCAGAGTCGATTTACCGGAGCCGCTCGGTCCGATTACCATCAGCACTTCGCCGCGGCGTACCTCAAGGCTTACGTCGTCCAGGGCGGTCAACTTGCCAAACCTCTTGATGATATTCTCCATCAGGATGATCGGCTCACCAATTGAGTGTGCGATATGCTCGACCTGGGGTAGTGCCATCAATTCCTCCAGTGAATGTTAGAAATAGCGAGACCGCAGCCTCGTTTGCGGTTCAGCTTAGAAATCCGCAACCCGCAACTCAACCGATGGGCCTTTGCGCTCGATGAACCTGCTGGTGAGGCCAAGCAGATAGTTAAGGACAAAGTAGATTAGCGCGACTATGTATAGTGCCTCCATCGGATTATAGTCGTTCTCATATAGAATACGCGCACTGCGTTGCAACTCGATGAAACCAATAATCGAGCCTAGCGATGTGTCTTTTACCAATATGGTGAACTGGGCGATCAGGGGAGCCAGCGTTCGGCGGAAGGCCTGGGGCAGTACCACCCTACGCATTGTCTGCCAGTAGGTGAGACCCAATGAGCGCGCGGCCTCCATCTGACCACGGTCAAGCGAAAGAATACCTGAGCGCAGTAATTCGGCATTGACTGCTGCGGTGTACAACGTAAGCGCTACCATAACGGTCAGACCAGCCTGCGACAGTATGATCTGCGCTGCCCGCCCAAAGTAGCTTTCGGTGTCTCCCACCCCCATTCTTGCAAACACACCAAGCTGATCGCTGAAGCGGAGGCTGATATAGAAAATCAGCAAGAGCAAGGGCAACGCGCGTATGACTTCGATATAGGGTATGGCTATCCACCGAATAAATCGGAACGGGGACAATCTACCCAGTGCAAGCGCCGTCGCCAACGGCAGACTCGCCAGTATCGCCACGAGTGACACTGCGATTGTTGCCAGCGCGCCGAGCGAGAGGAAGCGCAGAGAACTAAACTTCTCAAAGATGCGCTCGAAGTTGCGCCACTCCATGTTGAACGCAATAGGAATGAGGACGATGAACAGCAGCAGACCCAGCACTCTGAGTATGACACCCAGAATGGACCACCAGTTAACCCCTGGCCGGATTGTCTCTGTTCTAGTTACCATCTTCTGATTTTGGATTTTGGATTTTGGATTTTGGAATATTGGTCACCTGTTGGCTTGCCTCCTATCACCTACCGTTGTATCGCCCAGCGCCGCTCGACTACGCTCACTAGAGCGCCCAACGGCAAGGTCATAGACACGTAAATCGCGCCCGCAATCAAAAGCACGTTTGGATCAAAGGTCCGGTCCGTAACGAACTGTGCCTGGAACAGCAGATCGCCTACCGTAATGGTAGTGGCAAGAGACGTATTCTTCAGCAGCGCAATGAGAAGTGTCCCAAGTGGAGGGATAGCTGCTCGCACCGCCTGTGGAAGCTGTACGTAACGCATCGACTGCATAAAGCTCATCCCCTGCGAGCGTGCCGCCTCTATATTGCCACGACTGACCGTGCCCAGGCCGGATCGTATTACCTCGCCCACGTAGGCCGCTGTATAAAAGCCCAGTCCAATAATCGCCGTCCAAACAGGGTCAATTTTGATGCCCGCACGCTGCCCACCGAAGTAGATGTAAAGGAAGAACAACACCGTCAGAAGCGGGATATTTCGGAAAAACTCGGTATAGCCCGCAGCAATCGAGCGTACGACACCAAGAGGCGCAGATCTCATTACGCCAAGCAAAATGCCCAACACCAGGCTGAGCACGCCGGACGCAAAGGTAAGCCAGAGAGTCATCAAGACCCCCTGCCCGAGCAGATTCCAGTATTCAGGTGCGATGTTAAACATTTGGGTATGGCGGCACGGAAACCGCCTATAAGGGGTCTCCGTGCCGGTCTATGTTTCGCTTAGAACGAGTTAGGGTGTGGCTGTCGGCTGAAGGTAGACGTCGCGCCACTCCTGGGGAGGTACGGCAGTGGGGTCGCTACCGATCCATTTCTTGAAGATTTCGGCCCACTTGCCGCTCTGCTTGAGGTCGCGGAGTGCGCCGTTTACTTCGGCCAGCAGCTCGGTGTTCCCCTTCTTAATGCCTGCCGCATAAGGCTCCTGCGTGAACTGGCCGCCGACTACCTTGAACTTGTCGGGGCTGTTGCGCTGGAAACCGTACAGGATGATGTCGTCGGTCGTAACAGCTTCGACGCGGCCTGCGTCCATTGCCTGGACCGCCGCTGCGTAAGCGTCAAACAGCTCGATCTTCGCGGTGGGGGCCTTCGCGGCGATATTCTTCTCGGAGGTAGAGCCTTTGACTGTGCCGACGGTCTTTCCGTCGAGGTCCTTGATGCTTGCGATAGTGCTGTTGATCGGCACCAGGAGCGACTGCCCCGCTACGTAATAGGTATCGGAGAACTCGATCTGCTTGGCGCGGTCTTCGTTCGCGGTCATCGTCGAGAAGATCACGTCGGCCTTTCCCTGATCGAGGTAAGGGATGCGGTTGGCGGAGATGGCCTCAACGAAGTCAACCTTCTCCGGATCGCCAAAGATGCGCTCGGCAACGGCCTTGGCAAGGTCCACGTCAAAGCCCTCAACCTTGTTGGTCTCCGGGTTGAGGTAGCCAAAGATGCGCACATCATACTTGACGCCCGCTATCAGCCTACCACGTGCCTTGATGTCTGCGAGCGTGCCGCCGCTCATTGCGCCTGTAGTTGGCGTTCCCGCCGTCGTGACTGCAGTAGTAGCGGTGGCTTCGACCATCGCAGCCGTAGTGGCAGTCGGCTCAGTCATAACAGCAGTTGTGGCGGTCGGCTGAACAGTCGTAGCAGGTTCAGTGCCACATGCTGCGAGCGTGGTGAGCGATAACAGTAAGACCAATGTTGACAGAACTTTCTTCATTAATTCCTCCTGTTTGAGTTATTCGACCGGCTCTTGACGGCCCTGTGGCCCAGGTAGAGGTGATTGTGCTTTGAGTGGTGAAAGCGCGTTCTGTAAGCCTGGCCGGTTGGTTCGATATGCCCCGGGTGGGGTTGTCGAACAGTATAACACAGATTACCCGGCCAGACTACGCAGGAACTCGCCTATCTCGCAGTTCATGTCATCTATGAACTCCTCGTTCCAGGAGTGTTGACCGCCCCTGTATACATAGAGCTTGCGCTCTGGCTTACCCTGAACAATCTCTTCGAGGATCGGCAGCGGGGCAGAGAAGTCATGCTCGGAGGCGAGGATCAGCAGTGGCCCTTTGGTCAAGGCAAGCTCGGCACGTGAGTCGGTTAGCATCAGGTCGTGTAGAAGCTCCCCTGCCGCCTCAAGGTTAGCCTGCTGTTTGTGGTCAATATCGCGCTCGGCAAGCTCCGGTATGGCATCAGGCGGCTTGTGGATAATGATTCTATGCATCACCGCGTCACTGGACCTGAGTTTATCTACCAACTTCCGCAAGGGCCGGACGCGTAATCCATAAGCAGCCACCGGCCGCGCCCACTTTCTGCCGACCCCAGGCTTTCCCAGGAAGGGAAGATGCAACACTTGCCCGGCCACTCGGTCCTTGTTCTCCAGAGCGTAACGTATAGAAATGGGCGCTCCAGTCGCAACACTGGCCAGCACAATCTTCTTGTCACCATTGCCGGTTGCGGCGAGAAATCGCCCTAGCCAGGCAACATAACCATCAACATTATGCCTATGCGGTGCAGTCAACACCTCGGACCCACCACACCCCGGTAGGTCGGGAAGCACTACACGCCAGTTGTTCGGGACTCCTTCGATCACGGGCCAAAACGAGTCGCCGCCGCCCATCAACCCATTGATGCCGATGTATGCATAGGCTGCACTTTCCGGCCCGCGCGCCGTGTATGTTACCTGTCTATCGTCTACCGCGACAGTAAGTTGCTCCATTTCAGGGCTTAGTTCCATGCTGTACCTCCAATGAGTTTTAGCCCACTATATTTTGGTATTGTAGTGCAAGCTCCATACCGTGAGGACGAAAGAGGAGGGGGGGTCGAAGGATAAAATTGACAAGTATCTTCTCTCCTAATTCAAAACTCAAAACTCATAATTCATAATTCGCCCCACAGCCCGGCACGTAAATTGCACAGCCTAGTCCCGGCAAATATGAAAGCCACAATTACTTGAGGAGGACAACAATGACCAACAACATGAACCAGGGTGGAGATGGCAACATCTTGAGCAATCGCACGTACAACCTGCTCGCGATACTACTAAGCAAGCTCGAAGGACTGGAAGCCTACGATACTTATGCCGAGGACATGCAGGACGAAGACATGAAGATCCTCGACCAGATTCGCAGGGATGATGAGCGCCATGCCAACCTGTTGCGCGATGCCATCGAGAAGATGGTGAAGGATGGCGGTCTGCGTTAGTTCGCCTAACCCCTAGTCTGCGCCTGAGATAATGTCGCACTGGCTTACAACATGAAAGGAATAAGCCCAGAAGGCTTCTAACGCCTTCTGGGCTTATTCGCGTACTAAACTTTGAAGAAGGTTTTCAAGCTTACGTGCCTGGTCGCGTCTTGAATAATAACTGCGGACGAACGCAGCGCCGCTCTGGCCCATCTGTGTTGCGTCCTGGCGGTTCTCGGCTAAATGCAGGATTGCATCAGCCATCTCACGAGGATGCTCAGGCGTGACGACGATGCCACCGCCCGCTTTGGTGAGGAGTCCAGCAGCTTCCCCGGCAACGCTTAGAACGACAGGTCGTCCGCACGACCAGGCTTCGAACATCTTCGACGGCAGCGCTCCCCGGAAGAGCGCCTCATCGCGCAATGGGACGATTGCGCAGCCTGCCATTGACAAATAGCCTGGCATCTCCAGGGTTGGCACTTCGGGTAGGAAGAGGACATTCGGCAGCCCCATTGTTTCTTTACGTTGGAGAAGTTCGACCTTTTTTGGCCCTTCTCCGACGAAGAGGAAGACAATATCGTCGCGTCCCCTGAGAATGTGTGCGGCCTCCAGCACCGTCTCTAACCCTTGTGCGATCCCATGGATCCCGGCATAAAGCGCAACGAACTTTCCATCAAGCCCAAACGTTGATGCGAGACTTTGTGCGCTAGTCTCGTTATAGGTAAAGAGGTCGGTGTTCGCGCCGTTGGGAATCAGGGCCACTTTCCGCTCAGGGACACCGCGCTGTAGCAATCGACTACATATCCCTTCAGTTACACATATCACGCGACTTGCGCGCCAGTATAGTAGTGCTTCAAGCTTTCCGGCAAGACGGATAGCTTTCTTACTGCTCAATTCGCCGAGGGCAACGGCAGATTCCGGCCAGAGGTCGCGCACTTCAAACACGAAGGGGATGCGCCTTACTATTGCAACAAAAAGCCCGGCGGTGCCTACAAAGAGCGGGGGAGAGGTTGCAATGACAACATCGTACTTGCCGCGTAACAGGCTTCCCGCAAGCGCCGCCATCCCCATGTAGCTCAAATAGAAGCGCATTCGTGACTTGAAGGTCTTTTCGGGCGATGCCCATACCCATAACCTGAGCACGTCTACGCCACTCTCTTTACGTCGTTCTGACAAACGCCCTTTATAAGCCTGCGGGATGATACCTGATGGATGGTTCGGTATCTCGGTTATCACCGTAACTGAGTGCCCTTGTTCTGCCAGGTAGCGCGACATTTCGTAGGCTCGGGTCTGAGTTGCGCCGACTTCGGGTGGAAAATACTGCGAAAAGTAGAGAATGCGCATCACGTTGCGATCAATTCTACTTGTTTGGCTGGAGTCTGCTGGTCAGTTGGTAGGTCTTGATCAATGAAGAGCCGCCACCAACTGGTCAGGTTGAGCATCTTCCATATATCCAGACTGCGGTCATATCTACCCGAAACGTGTTCCTCTATTATGCGCTTCGCTACCAGCATATCGAGCAGACTTGTTGCAGCTACCTCGTCTGAGAGCAACCTTTCTTCCACCCAGGACCTTAGGTCCACTCTGAACCATAGGGCAATCGGCGTGGGCATACCCATTTTATCGGTCCGTGCGTAGACGGCAGCAGGGAGCATGTCCTTCACTGCTCTCCGCAGAATGTACTTTGTCGTAAGCCCTTTCATCTTGAGAAGGCTGGGGACAGTAGCAGCGTGCTCGATCAGCCGGTAGTCGAGCAGGGGGGCGCGTGATTCTAATGAAAAAGCCATGCTGGTTCTATCTTCAACCTGGAGGAGGGCAGGCAGGTACCATTTCAGGTCCCAGTAGAGTGCCTGGGCCAAAGGGGTTCGGCGCGTTTGGGCTTCAGTATCAATGAAGTCTGTCCTGCTTCGAGCAACGTCGCCAGCATTGTCGCGGAATAGCTCTCCGGCCCATAACGGCAGCATAGACGATGGCCGCGACCTTCCTAACTTGCGGTTAGCAAGAGCGCGAAAAAGGGACTCACGGAGGTAATTGCTCGCAAGCAGTCGCCCACTATTGGACGCGAGCGATAATAGCAGCTTTGGGTCCCGCCGTGACTGCGCCAGCAGAGTTTGAAGGTAAGAGGGTATGTAGCCCAGGTATCCACCCCAGGCTTCATCACCTCCTTGCCCACCGTTTATAACTTTCACCCCCGCATTCCGGGTAAGCTCGCAAACGGCCCACTGCAATATGATCCCAGGTCCGGCGGCAGGCTCGTCCATATGCCACACAAGACGGTCCATGAGGTCCGGTAATATGGTAGAGTACGGGACTGTTTCTGCGTGTTCTGTCTTGTATAGGTCGCGCACTGCATGGATGTAACGTCGCTCGTCATACTGCTCGCCCTCGGCGAAAGCTCCCGAAAATGTTCGCACGCTCTGGCCGAGTGGCGCCAACCTCTTGCTCAGCAGGGCGACGACTGCGCTGCTGTCAATTCCACCGCTCAAGTGTGCGCCAAGTGGGACGTCTGACCTCATCCTCAGGCGTACCGAGTCCTCCAACAGGTGCCTTGTCTTCGCCACGTAATATCGCGCAGGCCGAGCGCCGGGCGCGTCTTCATCACCTGGGATGTCCCACCACTGAGTGATACGCGGGCCTCCACTATCGACGAGCATGAAGTGGCCTGGAAGCAGCCGCTTTACTCCCGCGAACCAGGTCTGCTCGCCGGTTGTGTACATAGAGTTTAAGTACTGTGTCGCGGCGGTGATGTTGGGCGTCCGGGGAACGTCAGTATGCGCGAAGAGGGCCTTGATCTCAGAGGCAAAAACAAAGGCCGACCCGTTCCAATGATAATAGAGAGGCTTGACGCCCAACCGGTCTCGGGCCACAAACAGCCGATGCCGCGACGAATCCCACAGGGCAAAAGCAAACATACCATTGAACCTGTGGAGGCAATCAACGCCCCATCTCTCGTATGCGTGTAGCATGACTTCGGTATCTGAGCGTGTGCGAAAGTTGTGCCCGGATGCCTGCAACTCGGCGCGCAACTCAATGTAATTGTATATTTCGCCGTTGAAGATAAGCTGTAACGTGCCTGCTGAGTTGGACATCGGCTGCATTGCGGCGTCGGACAGGTCGATGATACGCAGATGCCTGTGCGCCAGTCCAACTCCGCCTTCTATGTAGAAACGCTCGCCATCCGGCCCACGATGCCCTATAAGACCGGCCATCTTACGGAGGGTAGCAAGCTCCGGTTCGCGCCCCGTCGTATTGTAAACACCCGCAATTCCGCACATGAAGCAAGTATAAGGTAGGCGGGAGCAATGAGCAATGAGCGATGAGCGATGCGTGTTCATAACGCATCTCAAGAATAGATGGAATGAGAACCCTCTCTCCTTTGTCATTCTGAACGAAGTGAAGAATCACTACGTGGAGGTCAGAGCTAAGGGTACTGATTCTGAACGAAGTGAAGAATGACAATAGTGGCTTGGTACGCAGTCTCAGGACTTGCATTAGCCCTGACTGACGCCCACGCGCCTTGACCCTACGCTGGGTGGGTGCTAAAATGACGGAAGCCACAAAGGGAAGGGGATTTTTGATTGTCCAAGATAGGTGTACGCAGTGCTTCCAGGATATTCCAGCGGTTGCGGGTTCTCGCGGCTGCTCTTCTGGTGCTGGCTATTCTTCCGGGCTGCTGGCCGTTCTCGACTGATGCCCCAGGCGGTGTGGCCGGTACACCATCGCCGCTTATAGGAACACCTTCGCCCGGAGATAATGGTGGAGGGCCGCCCCTTGATACAACCGGCGGGCTGAACATTGTGGGCGGGACCGAGGACCCGCCGACCCTGGACCCGGCCCTCGCGGGTGATACCTACTCGACTTTTGTCATTCGTCAGCTCTTCAGCGGGCTTGTGGCGTTCGACCGCGACCTGAATGTCGTCCCCGACCTGGCGGCATCTCTGCCGTCCGTCTCTCCTGACGGCAGGACCTACACCTTCGCACTCCGCAAAGGCGTGCTCTTCCCGGATAAAACTGAAGTGACCTCTGCGGACTTCAAATACTCGATTGAACGGGCCGCTGATCCGAAGCTGGCAGGCCCGCAGCCTCCGACAGCGCTCCCTGCAGGCTTATACTTGAACGACATAGTCGGCGTGACCGATAAGCTAGAAGGCAAAGCGACGGAAATCTCCGGCGTCCAGACACCCGATCCTTACACACTTGTTCTCACAATCGACGCGCCCAAATCGTATTTCCTGTCGAAACTGACGTCAGGGCCGGCTGTGGTCTTACAGAAGTCAAACGTAGAATCTGGCCCAGGTTGGACCGAGCAACCTCGTGGTACAGGACCTTTCAGGCTCGAAAAGTGGGAGCATAACCAGCATATGGTGCTCGTAGCAAACTCGGAGTACCATGGTGGACGGCCCCTGGTGCCTCTGGTGAATATCTGGATGGGTAACTTCGCTCAGGGCGAGCTACAACAATACGAGCGCGAAAACAGCAGTCTCGAGGTTGCTAATGTGTCTGTGGAAGACCTAGATAGGGTATCCGACCGCAACAACCCACTGTCGAAGGAATTGCGGTCGACACCTGACCTGTCAATAACGTACCTCGGTTTCAACATCAGGCAAAAGCCGTTCGACGACCCAAAAGTACGCGAAGCCCTGGCTCGTGTCATTGACAGACAGAAGATCGCGCGAGTCATGTTCCAATCGCGTGTGCGGCAAGCTACCGGCTTTGTTCCTCCCGACATGGCTGGCTACAAGGGAGTTGGGAACGATGACCTCTACAATGTTACCCGCGCACGTCAACTGATCTCCGAATCGACCTACAAGGATGTGAAAAACCTGCCACGCATAAGGCTGTACAGCGCGGGTGGCGCGCTCGATCTTGCGCTTAAGGATGTATTCAGCCAGACGCTGGGCCTCGACGTTGAAGTACACAGTGTTGAATGGTCAGATTACCTGGCCGGTCTCGACCGTGGAGAATATCCTCTCTTCACCCTGACGTGGGTAGCCGATTATCCTGATCCTGAAAGTATACTCGGCAGTATGTTCAGGTCATCTTCTCCCAGTAACTATAGCAGCTACCGCAACGCTGACGTAGATACAGCCCTGGCGACCGCAGCCGTCGAGAGTGACAGGGCTAAGCGAATGCAAACGTACGCGCAGATCGAAGAGCGGGTGCTCGCCGACTTCCCGGCGGTGCCGCTCTATCATTCAGTCTCATACACTCTCGTCAAGCCCTACGTTGAGAATCTCGCCATCACATCGTTGGGAATACTAAGCCTCAAAGACGTCCGTCTGGTGGGGCGATGAGCTCTGTTCGCTAAGGACATATTATGCGCGCCCGCCTACCCTGGAGTTCAGCGCCGAGCGACGAGCATCCGGTCATCGAGCCGCTCGAAGCAATCCATGCCCATCTGTTGCGTTTACCCTGGCTAAGCCGCTTCTCGACCTCTACGCTTGAAAACCATCTGGTTGAATATTCGGGTCACTCACTATGGGTGCCCTCTACCGGCGAGTATGCTCTGGTGGCTCCCTGGCGCGCCAGGAGTGACATCGCCCAGGCAGTAGAGATCACAGCGCGGCGAGGGAAGATCGAGCTAGTCCGCGCAATGACCGAACTGACGCGGAATAGCGGGTACAAGCTGCTTCTACTTTCGGATGAGGTGTGGAGCGATGATACTCGTACATACGTCCAGATGGGCTTCAGGCAGCTAGAGCGGATTGTCTTCTTCCAGAGGGAGTTACGTAATCTTGACCTGGGAGTACTAGCCACCGGCCTCCCACACCTTGACTTCTCCAGAGCCAACGTCGGCGACCTTGATCTCCTCATTGGACTGGACCACTCATCCTTCCCCTGGCTCTGGTGGAACAGCCCCGTCGAGTTCAAGAGCTACATACAACTTCCTGACGTCCAAGTCTATATCGCCTTCCTCGAAGAAATGCCGATAGGTTATGCCTCCTTCACGATGTACAAGGGGTGGGCGCATCTTGACCGGCTTGCTGTGATAGAGCAGGAGCAAGGGAAGGGCTTCGGAGCCGCGCAGTTGCACCATGTTCTTGGTGTCATGCAAAGCCTCAGTGCCGACTCGGTCAATTTGTCTACCCAGGAAGACAATC
Source organism: Chloroflexia bacterium (assembly GCA_038246925.1). Lineage (GTDB taxonomy): Bacteria > Chloroflexota > Chloroflexia > QHBQ01 > JADMIH01 > JADMIH01. Next base: position 252 of record JBBRVL010000052.1, on the reverse strand, counting down.
TGCGCTCCCACCGCCTCTATAAGTCATACGGATTCCGGCGAACGACAGAAAAAATGGGCTTTTATGGCCGTGAGCTTTAGTTGTTAGGGATTAGGGGTTAGAAGTTAGTTTATTAGTGCCTAATCCCCAACCCCTAGTGCATAACCAACGAGTTGCTTGTGCAAGAAGGAGAAATATGGAATACTGAAGGAATGAAGCCAGCTATGTATATACGGGAACTGACTGCCGAAGAGAGGGCACGCCTGGAAGGGG
>JBBRVL010000051.1:0-14784 GCA_038246925.1 Chloroflexia bacterium | reverse complement strand
TCGCCCGACAATCACCGTAGAATACCCCGACGCAATGCGCGAGCTTGCTCCCCGCTTCCGTGGGGCAGTCGGCCTGCTGCCACACCCGGAGACCGGGCGTGAGAAGTGCGTAGGTTGCGGCCTCTGCCCGCAGATTTGCCCTGTAGACTGCATCACGATAGGTGTGGTGGAGGACGTGGAGCCAGAGGCCGACCATACCGGCGGCTGGCACCCGTTTGAGCATTACTACCTCAAGGGCCTCGATCCTCTTGAGGACCGCTCGAAGAAGATGCGCTATTACTATGAGATCAATGAGACGCGGTGCCTCTACTGCGGATTGTGCGTCGAGGTTTGCCCGGTCGAGGCGATTATTATGAGCCACCACTTCGAGATGGCGACCGACAACCGGGGCGAGACGATCTACGACAAGGAAAAGCTGCTCAATCTCGGCAAGACGTACATGGCCGAGCTTAACATCAGGCTCGATTCGGAAGCACGAGCCGCAGGGCTTGCGGGTGCCGACCAACTGCCGGGCATGGAGAGCGTAAATCTGGTAGGTGGCACAACGCGGCCCACGCAACTTGGACGGCCAGCCGGACCCGAGCAAACAGGCCGAGGCGCGGAAGCCTACAGCGACGAACCGTCGACGAGTTGTTAGTTGTTAGTTGTTAGTTGTTAGTGAGCTTGAAGCCGAAAACTAACAACCAACAACTCGCAACTAACAACTAACAACTAACAACTCGCAACTAACAACTACAGGAGCGAAAGCGCATATGAACATCACCATCGGCGACGTGACGATACCCATACCGCCGATAGGGCAGCAAGTATTCATGGGGGCAGCGGGCCTGGCTATTCTTGGGGGCGTGATGATGATCACGCGCAAGAACGCGGTCCACGCGGCGCTCTGGCTGGTGGTTACCTTTTTCCAGCTTGCCCTGATGTATGTCTTACTTGGGGCTGAGTTCCTGGCCGCGCTCCAGGTGCTCGTATATACAGGCGCTATCGTCGTGCTCTTCCTGTTTGTTATCATGCTCCTGGGCCTGCGTGAAGGTCCCCAGCTTGGGGGTATCCACACCGGGCAATTATGGGCCGCGTGGCCGGTCGGCCTTATCCTGATGCTGGAGATAATTACCGTTGTCATGTTTAGCTCCCAGCCCCGGCAGGCTCAAGTGGGTGACATCATTGGGGGAGAAACGGTTGTCTGGAGTACACAGCGCGTGGCTGAAGTAGGGGGTAACGTGCAGGCGCTGGGACAGACCCTTTACACTCAATATTTGCTCCCGTTTGAAATAGCCTCGCTGATCCTGCTGCTGGCGGTAATCGGCGCGATTGTGCTTGCGCGTAAGGAAGAGCCGTCCGAGGTCGAAGATATGATACCGTCTGTAGGTATATCCCTGGCCCGCCGCACAACTTCAAATTCGCCGCAGGAAGAGCAGCTTGAGAAGAAGCTATTCCCGGCGCTCGGTAGGAGAAGGGCCATACGAGTCCCAGGTGAAGAGATGCCTACGGTAGAGCAGCCGAGCGGCTACGGCGCGGGCACTACATCAGGTGTCGAGGTCGAAACGACGGGGGCCGGGACCGGAGGCAAGGAGTAGATGTCTATGCTTTATTCTCTGTTGGCCCAGCCCATCGATCCATTAGCTCCGTCTACAGTGTCACAGACGACAGGGGTGCCGCTCGCGTGGTTCCTTGCAGTGAGCGCAATCCTCTTCAGCCTCGGCTTTATAGGAGTGCTTACAAGGCGCAATATACTCATCATATTCATGTCCGCCGAACTGATGATGAACGCTGTCAACCTTTCACTTATTGCGTTCGGCTTGCAGCTAAACTCGATGGCCGGGCAGAACTTCGTGGTATTCGTGGTGACGGTCGCCGCCGCCGAAGCAGCAGTCGGCCTCGCTATCATCCTGGCCCTGGTGCGTCAGAAGCCGACAATCGATACCACTGATATTGACATAATGCGGCAGTAAGGGCTGTTGACTATCTTTGTCTAGGGGATGCGTTGATAGAGGGTAAGCGATGAATGTTGATGTGCCAGTGATGATTGCCTGTGTTGTTGGCATTGCAGTTCTCTGTTTCCTCTGGATGTGGCTGGAGAATATGAATACGCATACAGCGCCTGGCCAGGCGCGAAGAAGGCTTGATGAGAGGATGTCTGGCGCACAGAGCATGAATGCAAGAACAGATGACTATTTGAGAGAGTTAAGAGAGAAGGGGGCCAGCGAGCCTACAGGCGGCATCAGAAAGCAAGATACCCAGAGCAAACCGGCACGTGACTCGGAGGAGTAAATGTCACTTTTCGTAGCAGGAAGTCTATTTAGTTTAGCGGCGCAGGCCGAGGAGCATGTGGAAACAGCCGCGACCACGGCACCTATCATCCTGGATTACATCTGGGTGCTGCCGCTGCTGCCGCTGCTTGCTTTTGTTATCAACGGCCTGTTCGGGAGGCGTCTCGGCAAGGCTGCCGGGCCTATCGCTTCGGTGCTCGTCTTCCTGTCGTTCGTGATGTCGTTGGTGGTGCTGTTCGACGTGGTAAACAGGGGCGAACATGCGCCGGGGTATGAGTATACTCTCTATACCTGGATACCATCGGGAGATTTCCATATCGATGTAGCTTTCCTGGTTGACCCACTCACGGCTATTATGCTGCTGGTGGTCACATCGGTAGCGGCGCTGGTGCATATCTACTCGATAGAGTACATGCACGACGACCCCGATATCGCCCGCTTCTTCACCTACCTGCCTTTGTTCGTATTCAGCATGTTGATACTGGTGCTGGCGAACAACTTCGTGCTGCTTTACGTCGGCTGGGAGGCAGTCGGCCTTTGCTCATACCTGTTGATCGGCTTCTGGTTCCAGAAGAAGTCGGCGAGCGACGCGGCCAAGAAAGCATTTATCGTTAACCGCATAGGGGACTTTGGTTTCGGCCTCGGTATTCTCTTGCTCTTCGTCAACTTCAGCAATCTGTCGAGCGATCTGCGCTATACCGACATCTTTACCGCGGTAGAGCGCCAGCCAATGATACTCGGCAACATGACGATAGTCTGCCTGCTCCTCTTCATGGGGGCGATGGGCAAGAGCGCGCAGTTCCCTCTGCACGTCTGGCTCCCCGACGCTATGGACGGCCCCACCCCGGTTAGCGCGCTAATCCATGCAGCCACGATGGTGACGGCAGGTATCTACATGGTGGCCCGCCTCAACCCTCTCTTCTCACTTGCGCCCGACGCCCTTTTGGTAGTAGCTATAATTGGCACGACCACAGCCGTGCTTGGGTCGACTATTGCGCTGGCTAGCAACGACATCAAGCGCGTGGTGGCTTATTCGACAGTATCACAGCTTGGCTATATGTTCGCGGGCCTCGGTGTGGGCGCGTGGGCCTCGGCAATCTTCCACCTGATGACGCATGCTTTCTTCAAGGGCCTCCTCTTCCTCGGGTCAGGCTCGGTAATCCACGGCAGGCACGGCGAGCAGGATATACGCAAGATGGGCCAGCTTCGCAAGAAGATGCCAACCACCTACCGCACCTTCCTTATAGCCTCTCTCGCCAACGCGGGAATAATACCGCTCGCAGGCTTCTGGTCGAAGGACGAAATAATTGGCAACGCCTTCCTGCGCGAGCACTGGGTCGTGGGCACGCTCCTCACGGCGAGCGCCTTCCTCACAGCACTTTATATGTTCAGGCTCGTCTTCCTGGTCTTCTTCGGGAAGAACAACGTGCCAAAGGACGTACACCCACACGAGTCGAAGCCGCTCATGGTATGGCCGCTCGTGCTGCTGGCGATAGCGGCGGCGCTCATCGGGTTCGTTGGAGTGCCGCCTGACGCCGGGCTGTTCCACCGTTTCATCGAGCCTGTATTCGCGTCTGCCGCAGTACATGTACCCGTCGGATTCACCCAGCCGACGATGCTGATCATGCTCATCTCAACGATGGTCGCAATCGGGGGTATATTCACCGCATGGCTCCTCTACTACAGGCCGAGCGGTATCCCGGACGCGCTATCTAGGAATCTCAGCGGGATTTACCAGGCGTTGCTCAACAAGTGGTATTTCGACGAGTTTTTCCACAAGGTGTTCGTCGACGGCGGCAAGGCGCTCGCATATGGCCTGTGGCGCTTCGACCAGAAAGTAGTTGATGGCGTGGTAAACGGTGTAGCGGGTCTGGTGCGCGGGTCGGGTCGCAGAGTTGGGCGCACGCAGACAGGCTTTGTGCAAGGTTACGCCCTCGCCATAGGCATTGGACTGTTAGGCTTGATTACATATTTAGCGATAATTCTACCGAAATAATAGATGACACAGCGAAAGTTGAGATCGAATGTTGGTGGAAAATCTCCGTGGTGGAGAAGGGAAGACTCGTATGACCAAGAGCCAAGATGACAAGATTGCATTCAAAGTGCTGACGTTTCTGGGAGAGATGTATGAGCAGCTTGCGGCGTTCCACCGCTACCTATCATGGGAGAACGCGGGTACGCTTCCGCCGGTTCGTAAGGTGCAAAGTGACGTTGTGTGCCGCAATTACATGAGTGGACTCACGGTAGCAATTTGGCTTGAGGCTGAGTTAGGAGATGATGCATCTCTGGCCTGGTGGCTGGATGTCATTCGACAGGAAGAGGGATGGCTTCTGGATGGTCGTATTTATTCGGACGGGCAAGACGGGCAAGACACGATCTTCGAGATCCCACCGCTTGTCGTGGAAGACTTCCATACAGTGCAGCAAAAGGCCCCAGTGATGCTGGAAGAGTTGTTCAAGGCCGGAAAGCAGGTACTAACAAAGAAACTGGCGTCCATTGCCTCATAGCGGCTAGAGGAATCGTAGGGGCGGACACACGGGTCCGCCCTGTTGGGAGATGAGAACTCAACATGGAAAATAACGTAATGGGCTTCCCCATTCTGTCGATCATCGTCTATATACCGGTCCTGACAGCGCTCATTTTGCTCTTCTTGCGCAACAATGATGCGATAAGGCGGGTGGCTGCGCTTGGGGCAGCCGCCAACCTGATCGTGTCGCTGGTGGCGTTCGGCTTCTACACTTACTATAAGTGGGGCAGCAGCGGTCCGGCTAGCTTCGATCTGCAAGAGGAGTTCGCATGGCTGCCTGAGTTGAAGATCGGCTATCACATGGGGGCCGACGCGGTCGCCATGCTGCTTATCGTGCTGACAACGCTGCTCTCTCTCATCTCAATTGCAGTGTCGTTCGACCCCATCCAGAAGCGCGTCAAAGAATATTACATCACGCTCCTCGTCCTCGAGACCGGCATGTTGGGCGTATTCGTGTCTCTCGACTTCTTCCTCTTCTATATCTTCTGGGAAGTAATGCTCGTGCCGATGGCCCTTCTCATTGGCATCTGGGGTTCATCGAACCGTGTGTACGCGGCGGTCAAGTTCTTTCTCTATACGCTGGCAGGCTCGTTGCTGATGCTGGTGGCAATCATCGCCCTCTATCTGAAGCACGACACGCTCGATGTGCTGGATTTGATGCAGGCAGGTCAAGGAGACCCGCTCGACTTCCAGAGGTGGGTCTTTCTAGCGTTCGCGGCGGCCTTCGCGGTGAAGGTGCCGATGTTCCCGTTCCACACGTGGCTCCCCGACGCGCACGTTGAAGCGCCGACCGCCGGGTCGATCATCCTGGCGGGTGTACTGCTCAAAATGGGCGCGTATGGCTTTATCCGCTTTGCGATGCCGATAGCCCCGGCGGGCGCAGCCACATTCGCCCCCGTTTTGATTATCCTTTCGGTAATCGGAATCATCTATGGGGCGCTCGTTTCCCTGGTCCAACCGGACCTGAAGAAGCTAATTGCCTATTCGTCTGTCAGCCACATGGGATTTGTGACGCTAGGCCTTTTCACAGGCGTCTGGCTCAACACGCTTGGACTGGGGGAAGCGACGCAGGGCATAGATGGTGCGATAATAGTTATCCTATCTCACGGCGTCCTGACAGGCGGTCTGTTCCTCTGCGTGGGCGTCATCTACAACCGTTTGCACAGCCGTCTCATAACCGATATGGGTGGCCTATCGAAGCCGATGCCTTTGTTCGCTACCGTATTCATGTTTATGATACTGGGATCGGTAGGCTTACCAGGCCTGAGCGGATTCATCGGGGAGTTCCTAACGATGGTCGGCGCGTTCCGGGCCGATTGGATGGTGGGGGCTATCACGATGGCGGTAGTCATATTCGCCGCCTGGTATCTCTTCTGGATGTTCCAGCGTGTCATGTTCGGTAGGACGATTGCCGCCGGCGCTCACTTCCCCGACCTGAACTGGGCCGAGAAATCGTCCCTGATAGTTTTGTCTGCCCTCAGCGTGCTCATGGGTCTCTTCCCAGGCCCAGTGCTCAATATGATACAGCCCTTCTCACGCGATCTGCTGAATACTGTCAACGCTCAGGTGCCAAATGCGGTAGCAATTGTCGACTTGCTATTCAAATAGTGACCAGTGACCAGTAGTCGGTTATTCGCGTTTCACGTTTTACGCTTCACGTTTCTAGCTGATAGCTGACGGCTGAAACCTGATAGCTAACCAGGAGAGAATATGCCATTCAACTATGACGCGCTGAACATGAACCTGGAGGTGATACTGCCCGAGATCATCGTGACGGTATTCGCCATCCTGGTGATATTCATGGACCTGTTCATGCGCGGCAAGGACTCGAAGAACAACGCATTGGCGATGACGACGATTGCGGGCTATGTGACAGCCATTGTTGTTTCCTTCCTTTACTACTACCAGATAATCGAGACATCCAGCTACAACACCGAAGCGTTCGGCAGGATGGTTGTGATGGACAACCTGGGCTTCTTCTTCCGGGTACTATCGCTCGCTACTGCCATTATCACTGTCCTTTTCTCTACCCGCTTCATACGCGACCGAGGCATGGCGGTGGGTGAATACTATGCCATACTATCATTGGCGACGGTCGGCATGATGGTAACCGCTATCTCCGTAGACCTGACCGCGCTATTCGTCGGCATCGAGCTGATGTCTATATCGGTCTATATTCTGACCGGCTTCGCCCGTAATGACAAGCTCTCCAACGAGGCAGCCCTCAAGTATTTTCTCCTCGGCATTTTCTCCACAGCTATACTCGTGTATGGTATGGCCTGGCTCTATGGCGCGACGGGCCATACCAATTTGCGCGAGATAGGCAAGATAGTCTCCTCGGTTGAAACGACTACCGGCGTGGTCAACAGTGGCTGGTTGATACTTGCCATGTTCCTCCTTATAGCGGGCCTGGGCTTCAAGATCGCTGCCGTGCCGTTCCACATGTGGACACCCGATGCTTACCAGGGCGCGCCTACCCCAATCAGTGCCTTCATGTCGGTTGGACCCAAAGCAGCGGGGTTTGCGGCAACCATACGCATAATGATCGAGGCGCTTGGCCCGGCCTGGCAGACGTGGGTTCCGGTCGTTGTCGTGCTGAGCATACTGACGATGACGCTCGGCAACATCGTGGCCGTCACCCAACAATCGGTCAAGCGTATGCTCGGTTACTCATCTATAGCGCATACGGGCTACATGTTGGTCGGTCTGGCGGCGTTCCAGTACGCTAATTCTCCCGGCGCAAATGCCGGCACCGGCACGCTCGGTATAGACAACTCGACCCAGGCGATCTCGTCTGTCCTCTTCTATCTCTTCTCGTATATGTTCATGAACATGGGGGCGTTCGGGATTATCGTATATTTGCACCGCAACGGCCTCACCGACTCGCTGGAGAGCTTCCGGGGGCTTTCGACCTGGGCGCCAGGCCAGGCAGCCCTGATGATGTTCTTCCTCTTATCGTTGACCGGCATCCCCCCGACTATAGGTTTCCTCGGCAAGTATTACGTCTTCGTGGCCGCGCTCAACTCGGGCCTCGGCTGGTTGGCGGTCATCGGTGTGCTGAACAGCGCTATCGCAGCGTTCTACTACCTGCGCATCATCTGGTATATGTACTTCGAGGAGCCGCGTGTCGTGCGAGAGCAGCGTTCTTCTCCTGCTTTGCAAGGTACACTCGTGGTGGCGGCGCTGGCAGTGATTGTCTTCTTCATAGTCTCGTGGCCCATAATAGAGGCTACTCGCAACTCGATGCCCGCCATAGTGTCGATGCTGACGGGTGCGGGCGGGCGTTAGGAAGCAGACTGTACAGAGAAGGAGGTCAGCCATGGCTGACCTCCCTGAGCCATCCCAAAATTCGGGATGACTCATGTTTCATATGTGCCTTTAGTTTTAATGGTTTAGGGCGAGGTAGTCATTAAGCCGTTGACGCCAAGCGACGGAACATGCCCTGATAGGCAGGATGAGCCAACGCCAGATCGCAAGCGTCATCAACGGTGAACCAAGCCACCTCAGAATGTTCCTCAGGCACACGATTATGGGGTGTTCCGGTCCAGGCGGTAACCGCGTACAGGTGCAGGACCAGTAACTCTTCCTCCCCGGGAAGCTCTGTGCGAACTTCGTCTAGCAAGTGCCAAGCTGTTGGAGTTACACCTATTTCCTCAGAGAGCTCTCGAAACAGGGTTTGCTCAGGCGTTTCGCCTGGCTCACAATGTCCGCCGGGCATGTCCCAGACATTAGGATAGAAGGTACGGTACGCCGCTCGCTTGCCGAGCAGTACATACGGCGCATCATCATGTTTGACCATCAATGCTCCCACACAGACACGTTCCATCGCCGCCCCTCCTACCCTGATTCCGAGTATCCCTCCCCAACCACCTGCACCTTCAGCAGATTAGTCCGCCCAGGCAGATGCTGGGGCAGCCCGCCCGTGAAGACAAGCAGGTCGCCGGGCAAGATCAAGTCGAGGCTCAGGGCCAATTGCTCGGCTTCGGCCAGAGTTATGAGGAACGACCTGTCGCACTGGCTACGATATGCGATGCTACATGCTCCGCGTCCTCTCCAACGCCAAAAAACAACCCCGACTTCTGTATGTACAGCCAGGGCAGCCCCAGGAAGTAAAGACCCGGATACTTTGTCACCCCGCGCTCTTGCACCGGGAAGCCGTCATCATCAAGAACAGCCGGACGGACCCAGCTGAAGTCAAACTTATAGCCTGTCGCCCAGATAACAGTCGTGATACCTGCTGCTTTCAGGTCCAGTTCCGGGATCTCATCGTAAGCCTCTCCCTTTGACAACTCGGCTTCACGAGTTTCATAGTCCTCGGTGGCGTCCATGCCGGTGGCCCGCACGTATCCGTCTATATCCATGATGAGCTTTGCCGAGAATTCGTCTACTTTGTCCAGGGTTTCCTTCAGATTAGGAGCGAGCACGATCTTCCCGTCACGCACGTCTTGCAGGCGACCAAGTAACACTACACCATCTCTGGCAAACTTGTGTAAGTTCAGAGTGTGGCCGCCCCTTTTGCCCGACACCTGAGGATTGCCCGCGAACCTGGCCTTCAAGGACGGCAGCTTATCGGGGGTCCTTTCAAGAACGCCTAGCTTGTCTAACCACCATATAATATCTTTGCCGCGATAGCGCCTCGGCATACGAGGCGCGCTTCCTACTACCAGATATACTTTACGCCCGCTCTCGTATAGTTCCTCGGCAATCTGGCAACCCGACTGGGCGCTTCCGACTACCAGCACCGCTCCGGGCGGCAGAGCGTCCGGGTTTCGGTACTGATGACTATGTATTTGAAGGATGTCTTGCGGTAGGTCCGCGCTGAACGCAGGCAGCTTCGGCTCTTGAAATAGCCCGGTGGCTACTATTACGTTCTTCGCCTCGAATGTGGTATCGCCCGCCTTCACCCGATAACCGCCATCCTGTAAAGGCTCCACCGAGGTGACCTCGACTCCGGTGCGCACAGGAGCATTGAACTGTTCGGCGTACCGCTCAAGATAGGCCACCACTTCCTCGCGTGGCATGTAGCCATCCGGGTCACTCCCCTCGTACGGCATACCCGGCAGCCGAATCATCCAGTTGGGTGTGACGAGAGTGAAGGAATCCCAACGCCCGCTCCGCCATGTTTCGCCAATGCGGTCCTTTTCGAGCACAACATGATCTATGCCATGCTGCGAGAGACAATAACTCGCGCTAAGGCCTGCCTGCCCACCTCCAATTACAAGAACCTCCAACTGTTCGGCCATGATTTGCCTCCTTGAGTGTATCTTATTACATTGGACACAGGATTATGACACGCTCCAGATATGCATAGCGCATCTTCTGTTACAGTATAATCAGCCCCGTCAAATGGAAGAGTGGGGCTATGAGTGAGTGTGGGCGTGTATGGGCGTATCTCTAGAGGGGTTCTGGTCTAGCAACAGGTGGTTGAGGGCGGACACATAGCTCCGCCCCTACGTTGACCGTCTCGATCTATGCCTCCCCTGCTACCTGTACTTTCAGGAGATTAGTCCGTCCGGGCAAATGCTGGGGCAATCCACCCGTGAAGACGATCAAGTCGCCGGGCAAGATCAGGCCGAGGCTCAGGGCCAGTTGCTCGGCTTCGGCCAGCGTTATGAGACTGTCACCCACTTGCTCCAACAACAATGCACGCACTCCCCATGTGACCGCCAGCGCTCGTTGGGTAGTCAGGCGGTCGGTTATCGCTATCAGGGAGCTACGAGGGCGATACTTGGCGACCAGGCGCGCGCTTAACCCAGACTCCGTTATGGTGATGATGGCAGACGCGCCAAGCTCATCACCGATTCTGTCGGCAGACCGGCATATCACGTCCGTGACGGTGGTTGTATCTGGCGGACCATACCGCTCCGTTTGTTCGTCGCGGTCATCTTCTCTGAAAAGTGGTCGGCCTGCGCTGGGTGCCATCCGCTCGCTCCAGCCTTCGTAATCGAACAGCTTTTCGGCTTCATGGGCGATCCGCGCCATAGTCTGAACAGCCGCCACCGGGTATTTACCTACGGCTGTCTCGCCCGAAAGCATTATCGCATCGCTGCCGTCCAGCACAGCGTTTGCCACATCCGTTGCCTCGGCTCTCGTGGGGCGTGGGTTACGGATCATCGAGTCGAGCATCTGAGTGGCGGTTATTACAGGTTTGCCTGCCAGGTTTGCGGCCTTGATAATACGTTTTTGGATCGCAGGCAGTACTTCCGCGGGCATTTCCACTCCCAGGTCGCCGCGTGCCACCATAATACCATCGGCGGCTTCCAGAATCGGCCCGAAGTTCTCGACGGCTGCGCGCTTCTCTATCTTGGCGATAATGGGCACCGTGCGTGTTGTCAGCTCAGCAATTAGCTCGCGGGCCTCTGTTACGTCACTCCCCGTCCGCACGAACGACAGCGCGATTATATCGACTCCTTGCTCGAGCGCAAAAGCCAGGTCTTCGCGGTCCTTGGTGGTGAGAGTTGGAACGCTTAAAGGCCGATCAGGCACGTTGATGCCTTTGTGCGAGGTGAGCAGACCTCCCACTATCACGTGACAGGTGATCTCACCGTGTGTGGCCTCCACGTTTTTCACCTTCAGTGCAATAAGCCCATCATCGATAAGGATAGTGTCACCTGAGGATACGTCTGCTGCAAGTGCTCGGTAATCTACGGGGATCGCGCCCGCCATTGATTCCGGCTGTGTGCTTAGTGTCACGGTTGTGCCCACGATGAGGACCACGCCTTCAGGTGGCAGAGCGCCTATGCGTATACGGGGACCCTGTAAATCGGCTAGAATAGCGACGTTCGCGCTAACTTGCTCGGCAGCTATGCGGCGGACGAGGGCAATCTTATCCGCCGTGCTCCGTGGCTCGGCATGGGAGAAATTAAAGCGCACAACGCTTACCCCGGCAGCGATTAGCTCACGAAGAGTTGGCTCGTCCCAGCAGGCGGGACCTATGGTTGCGACAATCTTTGTATGTGGCAGCACCGACATGGTTGCTCCTTGACCTTCCCTAAAGGGGAAAGCGGTTAGCTTCAAAGTTAGTTTATCATAGTACATAAAAAGAAGAGGAGCATCACCTGGATGCTCCTCTTCCCATCTTACCTTTCACCTGGAATTTACCTCCAGACGCTGCTGTAGATCTCGCGGGCTTCCTGGACGGCGTTCTCGTTGAGGGCCGTCAGATCCTTCAAATCGCGTACTACGACATAAGGAATGAGGCCACCTATGTCCATGACGAACTGCGCGTTCTCCTTCAGATTCTTCGCGGCCAGGTCGGCGGTCTTGCGGTCGCCACAGGCGATAGCCGTTGTGATAAGCATCACGTAGCTGATGTTGCTCAGGCTAAGAGCGGTGTAGTCGTCGCGGAAATCCTTCGATACCTCTTCGGCTCGTAGCTTGTCAATCACGCCTGCCGCGATGCCGAGTATGGATGCTCCGGCATCTTTGAGCGGGCTTGTTGCCTGACCGCCAAGCTCTTCGATTCTCTTCTTGAGGGAGTCAACATGCTGCTCCAGGCCGTCGCGTATGTTGCGTAGCATCGGATTTACATCCGGCTCGTCCTGCGTTTCCTTTACCTGCTTGTCAATTGCCTGGTAGATATGCCCTTCTAGGGCTGCCATGTCAGCCAGGTATTTTGTTACAATGTCCTGTTTCTTATCTGCCACGTTAGTGAGCCTCCTTGATGAATATGCGGGGAAGTACCCTCCAGGTACGCGACTCCTTTGGCCGCGAGAAAAACCCATCCCCAGCGATCTGTGCATATATAAAGCATCTTCTATGCCAGTTAGGTCTAATGTAGGTAGAGGGTAATATGCTGATAATTTATATACTAGATAGGACTATTCAGTTATCCCAAAGGGTACAAACGGATTATTGTATACGGCTGGAAGCCATGCTACACTAAGTCTAACAACGCCCTGTAGATACCCAGCAGGGATAAGATAGCGCACGCGACCCAGGAGAAACGAATATGGTAATGGCACAACAAAATCAAGAGACATCAAGAGACGGCGCTTCGAGGAACAATCCCGAAGAGTTCACAGGCAAAGCGAATCAGCTCATGAGTGAGCTGCGCGTTGAATCAGAGGCGTTACAGCGTGAGCTTGCCGAGCTTGAGATGCTTGTCCGTCAGAGCAGCCAGGAAGTAGAGAAGCTGGCGCAACGTGAGATGGGCTCGACCAACCGGGTGCGCGATATGGAGCTAAACCTCGATAACTACAGCCGTACCGACATGAAGACGATTTACAATTCGGCTCACGAGATACAGATGCGCCTGTTTATGATGCGTGCTCAGGTAGAACAACTCGAAGCCAAGCGCAACAGCATGAAGATTCTGCAAGTGCGTGTCCAGCGTGTCGTGGGTGTATTGTTGAGCGCACCCGAAGGGTACAGCCCGACAAGCTCAACTATGACGAAGCTCCCGTCGACGCAAGTTAACCCTATGGTGCATCAGGATGATGGCGAGCGTGTAGACAGCAGGCAGATGATAAGCAACGTCATCCAGGCCCAGGAGAACGAGAGGCTGCGCGTCTCACGGCAGATGCACGATGGTCCGGCCCAGACGATGACCAATCTGGTGCTTCGCGCCGAAATTTGCGAGCGGCTACTTGATATGGACCCTGTGCGCGCCAAAGCCGAGCTTTCGGGCCTCAAGAGTGTGGTCAACGCTACGCTCCAGGAGACCCGCCGCTTCATATTTGATTTACGGCCTATGATTCTCGATGACCTCGGCCTCGAACCTACACTGCGGCGCTACGTGCAGCAGTATATCGATAAGCACAAGATCGAAGTGGGCGTGGTGCTGAACGGGTTGAACTCGCGCTTGCCTAACGAAATGGAAGTAGCAATCTTCCGCATCGTGCAGGAGGCGCTCGCCAACGCAGCCCAGCACTCACACGCCAAGCACATCCAGGTGACTATCGACGCCAACTCCGATGCGATCAAGGTGCTGGTTGAGGATGACGGCTCAGGCTTCACAGTCGACGACAGCAAGGTCAACGACCCCAAGTTCCGAGGGTTATCCACTATGCGCCAGCGGGCCGAGATGCTAGGCGGCAAAATTACTATCGACAGCACTCCGGGCCGCGGAACTCGTATCGTGACTAATCTGCCGGCAGATTTGGCCGCGTAACTGGAAATTCCAACAGATTGCATAGGTCATATTTACTTTCTATGTAGCACTTAAGTACACATCCAAAATAAGCATACGGCCTATTGCAATTAGGACCAATCTGGACATATAGTAAAGAGGTGAAGGTTTATGCCTTCACTGAAATTAGCACAGTCGATTGTACGACTGAAAGGAGGTTATAGTGAATTCACCCATGCCACGTGGAAAGAGTAAGCTTACAGAATGGTATGCACGCGGCCAGGGGCTGGTGGAATACGCACTTCTACTCGCACTGATAGCAATTGTGGTCATAGGCATCCTTACTTCGATCGGTCTTATAGTTTCTCAAGACATGTATTCCGAGATCAGTGGCGGTTTCCCAACCCCCTAGTTAACAGTTTTCTTATAAGCTATTATCATCTTTTTTCAGAATGAATTAGCAGAGCTGTCCGGTTGGACAGCTCTGCTGCTTTTTGTACCAGGTGGTCGAACGTCTGACCTAATCGAGTATGCATACAACCTGGGCGTCCGAAAGTACCACTCGCAGCTAATTAAAAGGATTATTACTTTTAGTCGGTATCGGATAGGACTGCTTGGCTATATCAAGGCAGCGCACTTGATCGTAAAATAAAGTCAACCGGAGCACTTATCGCACCGGACATTATTGTCGAAATGCAAACAGCAATTATCCATAAGGAGAACAAAATGCGCGCCAAGATCGAGAACATGAAAAAGAAGGGCCAGGGCCTGGTAGAGTACGCTCTTATCCTCGTTCTGATTGCAATCGTCGTGATCGTCATACTGACCTTCCTCGGCGGCCAGGTGAACAGCACCTTCTCAACAGTCGGCTCGGGCCTGAACTAGTCTTTACGTACTCAACCACGTAAAACAAGTTA